>DASUFX010000510.1:0-25127 GCA_036274355.1 Kofleriaceae bacterium
GGTCGCGGCGGCATGCGGCGAGCGCTTGATCCCGTGCACGCTCGAGCTCGGCGGCAAGGCGCCCGCGATCGTGTGCGGCGACGCCGACCTCGATCGCGCTGCACAGGCGATCGTGTGGGGCGGCTTTGCGAACTCCGGCCAGGTCTGCGCATCGGTCGAGCGCGTATACGCGGTCGATACGATCCACGACGCGCTCGTCAGTCGCATCGTGCGTCACGCGCGCGAGCTGCGCCAAGGCGATGCATCGGCATCACAGGACGTCGACGTCGGCGCGATGTCGTGGGATCAGCAGGTCACCCACGTCGAGAAGCTCGTCGACGCGGCAGTCGCTGCTGGTGCGAAGGCGGAGACCGGCGGCCGTCGCAAGACCGGCGCCGGGCTGTTCTACGAGCCGACCGTGCTCACCGGCTGCACCCAAGCCATGGACGTCATGCGCAAGGAAACCTTCGGTCCGGTGATTCCGATCATGCGCGTCCACACCGAAGACGAAGCGGTGAAGCTCGCGAATGACTCCAACCTCGGGTTACTCGCGTACGTGTTCACGCGCGATCGCGAACGGGGCAAACGACTCGCCGAGCGCATCGAGGCCGGCACCGTGATGGTCAACGACGTGCTCAACACCTATGCGTGTCCGGAGACGCCGTGGGGCGGCGTCAAACAAAGCGGCATCGGCCGCACGCACTCGATGATCGGGCTGCGCGACCTCTGCGATACCCGCCACGTCAACCACGATCGCGTCGCGCTCCGTCGCGAGGTGTGGTGGTACCCGTACAAAGAGGGCACGTTCCGCGCGTTGCTCCGCGGCGCGCGCTTGCTGTTCGGCAAGCGGCCCTGGCAGCGCTAACTTGGCGGAATCTTCTGCCACGACGCGCGCGTCGTCGGCACGAGCACCGCGGCGTTGCCAGCAAGCGCCTGCCATTCGGCGTCGGTGAGCAGCACGCCGCGCAGCTCGTAGCGCTTCGGCGCGACGAGCGCGAACTGATAGCCCGTGTTCGCCAGCGCGAGCGCCCGGTCGACATCGCTCACGAAGTGGTTGAGCGCGATCCGATCTGCGACGCCGGCGTAGAGCTTGATCGAATGGGTCGTGTCGCCAAGCGCGAACCGAACCTCGTCGACCTCGCTCGCGATGTCGGTGATCGCGATCTTGCCTTTGGCGTAACGCGCGAGCGGCGCGAGGAAGTCGCGCACGGCACAGAGCGCGTCGAACGTCTGCGCGCCTTCCGTGATCTTCCAGTACCACTCGTTCTCGATCGCAAACCCGGCGCGCATCAGATCCACAGCCATCGCGCGGCCGAACGTAGTCCGGAGCGGTCCGGAGCAGTTACGGCTTTGCGCGTCCGTAACGATCTTCGAGGCGAACGACGTCATCGAGCTCGGCGGTCGAGACCTCGAGCACGTCGGTGTCCTCGATCGCGATCATCCGGTGGCGCAATCCGGGCGTGACGTGGAACGGCTCGCGCGGCCCGAGCTCGGCGGTGCGTGGCGGCTCGCCGTCGGCGAAGTGCTCGAACCGGAGCCTTCCGGTGAGCACCATGATCGTCTCGTCTTTGACGCGGTGGTACTGCAGCGACAGCGCCTCGCCGGCCTTGATGTGGAGGATCTTGCCGACGTAGCGATCGGTCTTCGCCCAGATCAGCTCGTGACCCCAGGGCTTGTCGACCTTGGTCACTTCTTCGTGCTCTTCGCCGGCGTCTTGGCCGGCGTCTTGTCGGGCGGGACGTTGCCGGACGCCGTCGGATCCATCGTGGTCGGCATCTCGACCTTCGGCGTCGCGCCGGGGATCTCTTCGCGCCGATCGACGCGACCGTCGTAGTCGTCGTCGTAGAGGATCGCGATCAGGATCGTGTCCTTGTACTGCTCCCACTCGTCGGGCTGATTGTCGCCGTTGCGATCGCGGCGCACGCTCGTCAGCACACCGGCGGTGTCGTACAGCTCTTTCTTCTCGAAGCGGCCGTCGTGGTCGTCGTCGCGCTCGATCTCGGCGTAGTGCCCCGTCTTCTGATCGAAGACCGCAGACATGTCCCATTTGCCGTCGTAGTTGTAGTCGGTCTTCTCGAAGATCGGATTGCCCTTGCGGTTGTAGGCGACGACCCAATCCTTCTTACCGTCCTGGTTCATGTCGACCTGCTTGCAGGTCAGAAACTCGATCTTCGTGCCGCCTTCGTCCTCGGTCTTGTAGAGACGCCAGACGTCGGGCTTGTTGTCCTTGTTGAGATCGCTCGTGACTACGTTCTTTCCCGCGGTCTCGCACAGCGTCGGGTCGACCTTCGGGACCTCGAGCGACGCGGTGTTTTTCGGGGTCGTGTCCGGCGTCTTGCTTTTGCAGCCGGAGGCGGCCAGCAGGATGCCGATCGCGACGAGTTTCCAGAGCTTTCCCATCACGACTGGAGCCTAGTCGCTGCGCCTAGGCCTAGCAACCATTGACCATGTGCATATGGTCACGTAGGGTCACTCGACCTTGGCGCGCAAGAAGATCTCGACGACCGTGTACATCACGCCCGAGCAGGACGCGCGGCTCAAGGCCCTGCACAACCGCACCAAAGTACCGGTCGCCGAGTACATCCGGCAGGGCATCGATCTGGTGCTCGAGAAGTACCGCGATCAGCTCCCCGGCCAGGTAGACCTCCACCTCGGCTCACGCTAACTAACCGCCTGGCCTGTCGATGTCGTTCCCTCCCGAGCGGATCCGTAATTTCTCGATCATCGCGCACATCGATCACGGCAAGACCACGCTTGCCGATCGAATCCTCGAAGAGTGCGGCGCGGTGACCGCGCGCGAAGCGCAGGCCCAGATGCTCGACTCGATGGACCTCGAGCGCGAGCGCGGCATCACGATCAAGGCGCAGGCGGTCCAGCTCCACTTCAAGGCGAAGGACGGCCAGACGTATCAGTTCCACCTGATCGACACGCCGGGCCATGTCGACTTCCACTACGAGGTGTCGCGCTCGCTCGCCGCGTGCGAAGGCGCGCTGCTCGTTGTCGATGCCGCGCAAGGCGTCGAGGCGCAGACGCTCGCGAACGTCTACGTCGCGCTCGATAACAACCTCGAGATCGTGCCCGTCCTCAACAAGATCGATCTGCCGGTCGCGCGCCCCGACGAGATCAAGCAGCAGATCGAGGACACGATTGGTCTCGACGCCTCGCAGGCATGCCTGGTGTCGGCGAAGACCGGTGTCGGCGTGCACGACATGCTCGAGGCTGTCGTCGAGCGTATCCCACCGCCGAAGGCCGATCGCGAGGCGCCGCTGTCGGCACTGATCTTCGACAGCTGGTTCGATCAGTACCGCGGCGTCGTCGTGCTCGTGCGCGTCATGTCCGGCACGATCAAGAAGGGCACGAAGCTTCGCTTCTGGGCGACCGAACAGACGTACGAGTGCAACATGATCGCGGTCCGCAGGCCCGCGCCGTTCGAGATCGACGAGCTCGAAGCAGGGCAGGTCGGCATCCTCGCCGCTGCGATCAAGGACATCGCGCACGCGCGCGTCGGCGACACGATCACCGACGCTGATCGCCCGATCGACGCACCGCTGCCCGGTTTCAAGACCGTCAAGCCGATGGTGTTCGCCGGTCTATTCCCCGTCGACGCCGCCGATTACCAAGATCTGAAGGACGCGCTCGGCAAGCTGGTGCTCAACGACGCGTCGGTCACGTACGAGCCCGAGACATCGTCGGCACTCGGCTTCGGTTTCCGCACCGGCTTCCTCGGTCTGCTCCACATGGAGATCATCCAGGAGCGCCTCGAGCGCGAGTTCAACCTCAACCTCATCACGACCGCGCCGAGCGTGCGGTACCGCGTGAAGCAGCAGAACGGCGAGATCATCGAGCTCGATAACCCGGCCAAGGTCCCTGACCAGGGCAAGTACGAGGCGATCGAGGAGCCGATCATCAACGCGACCGTCCACCTACCGCAGGAGTACGTAGGTCCGATCATGCAGCTGTGCCAGGAGCGCCGCGGCGTGCAGCAGGGCCTCCATTACGATCCGGGTGGGCGCGTCCGCGTGGTCTACGAGATGCCACTGGCCGAGGTCGTGTTCGGGTTCTACGATCGACTCAAGACCATGTCGCGCGGCTATGCGTCCCTCGACTACGAGCCGGCCGGCTATCGCGAGGCGGATCTCATCCGGCTCGACGTGCTCGTCAACGGCGAGCGCGTCGATGCACTGTCGATCGTCTCGCACCGCGACAGCGCGTATCACCGCGGCGTCGAGCTGACCACGAAGATGAAGGATGTCGTGCCGCGCCAGATGTTCGACGTCGCCATCCAGGCAGCGATTGGCAGTCGCGTGATCGCACGCACCACCGTCAAGGCCGCACGTAAGGACGTCACCGCAAAATGCTACGGCGGCGACATCACGCGTAAGAAGAAGCTTCTCGAGAAACAGAAAGAGGGCAAGAAGCGCATGAAGGCGGTAGGCTCGGTCGAGCTTCCGCAAGAAGCGTTCTTGACCATCCTCAAAGTCGACTGATGCGCGCAGCTAGCCTCGATCGTCGCGTTCGTAAGGAAGCCACGCTTCTGGTTCGCGAAGCGCGTGCGGCGCTCGGCGTGAAGCCCGGCCTACGCGGCAAGGGCGGCGATCTCGCGACCGTGACCACGGACGTCGAGAAGGGGCTGCGCGAAAGCGACATGAAGCGGGTGCGTTACCACTTGCCGATCCTCGACGCGCTTGTCGACGAGCTGGTCAAGCGGCCGCCGAAATCGACGACACGCGATTACGTCGAGTCGATCGGCGCGGCCATCCTGATCGCGCTCGCACTGCGCGCGTTCGTGATCGAGGCATTCAAGATTCCGTCGAGCTCGATGTATCCGACGCTCGAAATCGGCGACCACATCTTCGTCAACAAGTTCATCTATGGCGTTCGCATTCCGTTCACGAAGACGAAGCTGTTCGAGCTGCGCGGTCCCAAGCGCGGCGAAGTGATCGTGTTCATCTATCCGTGCGACCCCGAGCGCGATTACATCAAGCGCGTGATCGCGACGGCGGGCGACACCGTCGAGGTTCGCTGCAACATCGTCTACGTCAACGGCATCCCCGTGCCCTCGAAAATGATCGAGTCCGGCGAGACCTGCTCGTACAAGGATTTCGACGAGCACGACAACCGCTGGTTCACGCGGCAGTGCAGCCGCTATCGCGAGACCGTCAACGGCGTCGACTACGACACCTTTCACGATCCCGAGCGGCCTGCTCGCGACGCGCGGATCGCAGAAGGCAACCCGCCGCCCGGCGGCGACGCGCGTGACTTCCCGACGCGTGGCAATCCGTTCCCGCCGAGCTGCAGCCAGTCCGACGAGGCGCTCAAGGCCGCGAACATCGTCCAGGTGAAGGGGAAGATCGTCGAGACGAAGCCCGAGGCGGTCGCGAAGGTGTGCGAGCCCCAGCTGCATTACATCGTGCCGCCGGGTCACGTCTTCGTGCAGGGCGACAACCGCAACAACTCGAACGACTCGCGCGTGTGGGGCGCAGTCCCGATCGAGAACATCAAGGGCAAGGCGCTGTTCATCTGGCTGTCATATGAGCACTGGGGCCCGCTCGACTGGACCGGCATTCGCTGGGACCGCATCGGCAACTTCGTCCATCACTGACAAATGGGGTCAGACCCCGTTTCGGGCATGGCGCGTGCTGAACGCGTCCGCCATGACGACGAAACAGACACGATTCGCGACAACGATGTCGCGGTTTGCCGTGCTCGCGGCGATCGCGGCGTGCGGAGGCAGCACCGGGCGCACGGGGCTCGACGGCCGCATCGCGTGCGGAGACAAGTTCTGCGAGACCGGCCAGCTGTGCGCGACGACGGAGGCGGGCGTCGACGCCGCGGTTCCGGGGCAGCCGATCTTCTATTGCGTGACGGTTGCGGACGGCTGCTTCGTCGAGGATTGCCTCAACTCCGCGTGCCCCGTGTGCATCCGCGATCTTTGCTCTCCAGGCACGGCCTACGGCGTCGAGCTCGACGGCCGCAATCTCACGTGCGCCGGCGTGTGAGCCCGGTCGCTACTGCTTCTTTGCCGGCAGCGCGAGCTTCGCGAAACATTCCTTGAGCGCGTTCTCGACGGCGGTCTCGGCGGCCGAGTCCCACGTGAACTGGCGATCCTTGTCGCGGATCTTCATGCCGACTTCCTGCTTCACGGTTGCGCGACCATCGCCAGTGAAGCCCATCGTGCGGCCCGGGATCGTCTCGCCGAGCACGTGCAGGCCCACAGTCACCGAGATGCGCTGCGCGTTCTTTTTGTCCTCGAGCGGGACCACCTCGATCGACGCCTCCGTCACCTCGACCGTCACGAGGTACGCCGCGGCGACGCCCTTCTTCGTGAGGAACTTGCGGTAGGTGGTGCCGTTGTTCGCTTCGGGATCGGCAGGAGCGCCTTCGAGCTTCACCAGCTGCGGGTGACTCTCGAGCGCTTTCTTGAAGACCGCCTCGATCCGAGGCTGCGCCTCCTTGGCGACGTCGGGCTTCACCTCGGGTTTCACGAGGACCTTGGTGAGCTCGAAGTAGTACTTCTTCTTCGGCGGCGCAGCGTCTGCGCGCGGGGCGAGCACCACGAGGGCGCAGACGACAAGAAGGAGGCTCTTCATCGGGCGCATCATGCCTCAACTGACGCTGCGTGCTACGTTTCGATTCATGGTGCGGCCGCGTTGGCACGACGCGTTGATCGTCAGTGCGATCGTGGCCCTGCTCGCCGTCGGGGTGTGGGCACTGTGGTGGGAAGACGTACGAAACCTTCTCCACCTGGGGCCTGGTGAAGCGGCCTCCCCGCCACCGGCCGCGCCTGCGAATCCGCAGACCTAAGCGCGTGGTGAACTTGACCGTGGTTCCCAACGCTTAGTACCGTTTCGGTTCGGGAGGGGCCCCACTCGTATGCGGTCCCGTTTTTAGAGGCCCGACCTCCAGGAGCGCATGTTCACCATCATCATCCAAGAAAAAGGCGGCGAGCAGCGCCGCATGGTGTTCAACAAGCCAGAGGTCACCATTGGCCGCGTACAAGGCAACGACATCGTGCTGCCGAAGGGCAACGTGTCGAAGCGCCACGCGCGCATCGTGCTCAAGGACGGCAAGTTCATCATCGTCGACCTGAAGAGCACGAACGGCACGTACGTCAACGGTCGCAAGATCACGAGCCCGCTCGTCGTCAAAGACTCGGACAAGATCTACATCGGTGACTTCATCGTCGGCGTCGACGAAGCCGCGAACGCGGAAGGTGATGGACCGTCGGAGACGACGACGTCGCCGCCCGGCGCCGATCGCGGCGGGCCGATCGTTCCCGATGCGCGGCCACCGCGGCCGACCGAAGCTGCGCCGCAACCGATGCCGATTCCGATGGGCGGCCCGATGGGCGGCGGCATGAGTGGCGGCATGGGCGGCGGTATGGGTGGTGGCATGGGCGGGATGGATGGCTCCGACCGCATGCTTCCCGAGCGACCGGCTGCAGCCGGGCCGTCGCAAAGTGTTCCGCCTCCGATGGCGCGTCCGGCCGGTGGTCCGCCGCGTCCGCCGGGTGCGCTCGGTGGTCCGCCGCGCGAACCGCCTGGGCCACGCGAACCGCGCGAGCCACTCGGTGGTCCGCGTGGTGGAGATATGGGGGGACCGGGGCGCGAGATGCCGCCGGTAGCGCCGCCGCCGTCGAACCTCCGTCCGGGTGCGCGTCCCGGTGGCACGATGCCACCGCCCGTCGCGCCGCTCGGCTCGCCGCCGGCACCTGTACCGCCGCCGCCGGCGATGGGTGATTTCCCGCCGCCTGTTGCGGCGCCTGCGCCGTCGCCGATGTCGGCCGCACCTGCCATCGCGCCAGCACCGCTGCCGAGCGCGCAACCCGCGCCCGTCGTTCCGCTCAAGAACGAGCAGCGTGCACGCGCCGCGCAGCCGCAGCCCGGGCCATCTCGCAAGGTCAGCCGCTCGGTCTCGCCCGTCGCGAAGCGCGGCGTCGCACTCGAGCCGCTCGACAGCAAGATCGTCAAGATGCTCGACCTGCAGTCGAACATCCTCGAGCGGCTGCGCGCGAAGCTCGATCTCGATAAGGTGCCGATCGAGCGCCTGCACGAGGAAGAGCTGTGGCAGAAGGCCGAGCGCGCGACGATCGATCTCGTCGAGACGCTCGAGACCAGCGGCGAGCTGCCGAAGTACATCGACCAAGACGCGCTGATCAAAGAGACGCTCAACGAGGCGCTCGCACTCGGCCCGCTCGAGGATCTGTTCGCCGACGAAGGCATCGACGAGATCCTGATCGACCGTCGCGATCGCGTCGTCGTCGGCAAGAACGGCCAGCTGCGCGGTTCGGGTAAAGCATTCTCGTCGGACGAAGTGTTCGAGCGCGTCGTGAAGCGCCTCGTCCACGAAGCGGGCGCCGTCATCGACGAGTCGCGCCCGGTCGTCGACATGCGTATGCGCGACGGCACGCGGCTCACCGCCGCGGTGTCGCCGGTTGCTGCGCGTGGCGCGTGCCTCGTGCTCAAGAAGCCCGCGTCGGCAACACCGACCCTGTCGGAGCTCGTCTCGGCAGGCACGCTGTCGAGCGGCATGAGCGACTTCCTCACCACGTGCATCAACGCGCGCCGCAACATCCTCGTGTGCGGCGCCCCGGGCTCGGGCAAGACCACGATCCTCGGTGCGCTCGCCGCGGCATCGCCGGCTGGCGAACGCGTCGTATCGATCGAGAACGTCGCCGAGCTCGCGATCACGCGTGACGAATGGATCCAGCTCGAGACGCGGCCCGGTTCGGGCAAGGCAAGCGACATCGATCTCGGTGCGCTGCTCGACACCGCGATGCGGCTGATGCCGGATCGCCTTGTCGTCGGTGACGTCCGCGGTCGTGAAGCGATGCGCCTCATCGAGGCACTGAGCTCGTCGGTCGACGGCGCGGTCGTCGGCGTGACGGGGGAGGGCGCGAACAGCGTGCTCAACCGCATCGCGACGCTCGCGCGCGTGACGCAGCCGTGGGGCTCGGATGCCGCGGTACGCGAGCTCGTCGCGACGGCGTTCGAGATCGTCGTGCACGTCGGTCGCACGGCGGATGGCGCGCTGAAGGTGCACTCGATCGAAGAGGTCACCGGCGTGTCCGACACGCACTTCGAGACCGAGCTCGTCTTCTGCTTCAAGGACGGAAGCTTCGCCGCCAGCGGCAAGGTGCCGAGCTTCTACTCGGCCATGGGCGCCGACCAAGCGGTCTTCCGCTAACAGAAGGCAACCACCACGACCGCGGTGACGCCGGATCAAACGATCCGCGGCGCTGTATTGTTGCATGCGGGAGCACTCCGCGAGCCGTTACCATCAACGGATGGAGCCGCGCGTCCGGTTCATCGTCGATTTGTCATCAGACCTTGCGTCACTCGACACCTTCCCGTTGCGCTGGCGGTGGACTGAGCAGCGGCACACGTTGCTCTCGCCACACGAGCTCGCTCGCGTCCGCCCTCTATCGACACAGAAAGCCCGTGACGCTTGGGACCTTTCGCTGTCATGGCATGCGCGGGAAATGGACCAGGCCACACCGTCCGAGAAGTTATTCATCGTGGAGACTCTCGACCGCCCGCATGAACGGGACGGTACTGGATGGCTTCGGGCTCGGCTGCCTTCGGAGCCGGTTCCGGTCATCGTCTCTTGGCAGCCTGACTGGGCTGTCCTGACCGACGCGTCCTTGTTCGTCGAGCGCTGGGAGACATTCTGCTATCCAGCTAGCGATGACGTGGATATCTGGCCTCTAGATGGCCGCTGGCTGGCTGTCTACTGGCACGAGGAGCAGCTGGCCTATGGCGCGCGTCGGGCCGACGAGATTCGAACCTAGCGTCTGCGGCGCCGTGGCGCTTCAACGTCTTCGGGCTACGTCGACTCGACGCGGCGCGCGAGCTCGAGCACCTCGAGATCGCGTGGCCACACCGCGCGCAACAGGTCCAGTAGGCCCTTCGCGCTCGCCTTGTCGCCGGCGTCGATGCGCTCGCGCGCACCGTCGAGCTGCGCCCGCTTGAGATTTGGCGCGAGCAGCGACGCCTTCGTCGCGGCCTCGGCACGCACCATCTCGTCACCGGCCCGGCTCGCAAGCCGGGCGACCTGCGACCAGAAGTAGCCGGCCTGCGGATGCTGCACACCTTCGGCAGCTTCGGCGGCCATGCGCGCTTCGTCGATCGCGCCGGTGCTCTCGCCAAGGCGCTCGGACACGCGGGCAAGGTCGAGCCACGCCCACGCGAACACCGGATCGTCGGCGACGACTTGCTCGAGCTCGTTGCGCGCGTCCTCCATCGCATCTTGCTCGATGAGGACGTGAGCGAGGCGCCAGCGCGGCGCCGGTGCGGCTGTGTCGCGCTTGATCATCGCGCGCAGCTGCTTTTCGCGCACGATCGGCAGGATCTCGCCGTCGTCGTCGAATACGTCGTCGGCATATTCGCCGTCGTGATCGAAGATCAAGTCCAGCGCATCGAGCTGGCCGGCGAGCCAGCGATCGATGCGCGTGCCGTCGCAAACTTCATCCTCGATCGATTCGTCGTTGCGCCAGACCTTGCCCTTCTCGTCGACGGAGATCGCGTCACCGAGTGCGCTCGCGAACAACCAGCGGCCGTTCTCGTACTGGACCGCGTGCGAGCCGAGGATCTCGACGCTCTCGACGAAGATGCGGGCGCCGTCGCAGCGCGCGTACAGCTCGATCAGCGCAGCGGGCAGGCCACTCGGCAGCTCCTCGGCCGGCGGATCGACGTCGTGCAGACCGGGCGGCGCGTCCTCGAGCTTGGCAAAAATGCGATCGAGCGGCTCACCGTCGTCGCGCTTCTTGGCCATGCCGCGATCTTACTGCGAGGTCAGCGGCAGCGCACCGACCGCGACGATCGGCTCGCCCTGAGCGTCGGCGCCCCGGAACACTGCGACGATTCGCGTACCGGCTCCCGGCGCGGCGAGCCGGACGAGCTCGTCCTTGCCACCGGCGGTCTGCGCGGTGCCGATCGACGTGCGCACGCCGCGATCATCCTCGACGAGGACATCGAGCGAACCGGCGCCCAGGCCCTTGCCGCTGACGACGACCTGCTGGCCGCCGGTGATCGTGAGCTCGCCGCGGAGCAGGAAGTCGAGTAGCCCGGTCTCGTACGCCGCGACCTCGGGCAGGAGCACAGCTACCTGCTCGAGCATGCAGTCGTCGTCGAGGCTGAACGACAGCACACCGTGATCGACCTTGTAGCGGGCGAGGCACGTGCCCGCCTGATTGCGGAGCGTGGTGCCGTCTTCGCGGCTCGCTGCCATCAGATTCAAGCGCGACGGCAGCGCCGGCTGCGGACGCGCGAGCTTGGGCTTCGTCTCGTCGCCGACGCGCGTCGATTGCGGCAGCGTGTTCGGCGAGAAGTAGGAGCGCGAGACCATGTCGGCGAGCCCGCCGCCATCCGTCGCGCTGAAGAAGTCGTGCATGTGATCGCGCGTGATCACCCGCGATGGCGCCGGAACGCCGAGGCGGCCGTACGCGAGCGCGGCGATCCGCTCGAAGCGTGAACCGAGATCGTCAGGACCACCGCCGAGTGGCTCGAAGTGCGCGGCCTCGTCACCGCGCACGCGCGACGGCGAACCGAGATCGCCGAGCACGTGGATGATCGCGCCCGCCGCGATCAACGCGGCCGCCATGTGGCGCGAGCGTTCGCCCGGCGTCGCGGCGCTCACCGCCTTGGCGTACTGATCCATGAACGCGCCGAGGTGGAATGGATTGTCCTTCGACGTGATCCAGTCCGGCGCCGGCATGCCGTGCGCGGGCAAGGTGACGCGGCCGATCGCTTCGCGGACGGAATCCGAGAGGCCCTTGAACACGCCGCGCTCGGGGCGCTCCCAGCCTTTGTGCGTCGCCGGATCGTAGAAGTGATTCACCGCGTGGCGCGACGGAACATCGGCGAGCGCCGCGCCGGCCGCGATCCACGCGAGCGCGGTCTGGCGGCCGCGCGAATCTGGCACCGAGCCATGGCTCGGCGACAGCAGCTTGAGATCTTTCATCAGCGCCGGCGCGTCGGCGGGCGGAATCGTTAGCGGCTCGAACAAGCCGCCGGTGAAACCGAGCGAGACGAGGCGCTTGTTCAGTCGCGACGACATGGCAGCTTGCTCGGCGAGCCCGGCTTGCGTCGTCTGCGACTCCCACGCGTGCGCGCTCGATGCGAACAAGACGAGCGACAGAGCTGCTGCGACGCGCTTCACTTGTTACCTCCGGTCGCCGGCGTGAGCTGCTTGAGTCGATTGTAGACACCGCTTGCGAGCGCGGTCGCATCGTCGAGCGTCGTGCACTGGTTCACGCCGCACGTGAGCAGCACGACGACGCCGCGGGTTCCGTCGAGGAATCCGACGCCGCGGATGTCGTTCTCGTTCGCGATGAATGACCGGCTCGCGATGTCGTCCTTCTCCTGCACGCCGGGCAGCTGCGTGAGCAGCTCCTCGTAGCGCTCCTGCGCTTTGGCCGGCTCGAGTCGCCAGAGGCGAATCGCGACGTCCCACGTCTCCGGGCGCGCGAGCGCTTTGAAGTGTTGCGACGAGTACGTCGCGGTGTCGGGCTCGTCGGAGAGCGGACCGGTCTCGAACTGACCCTCGTACTTCGTCCGGTTCTTGATGTCGGTATCGCTGAGCAGCTGCGCGGCGACGACGTAGTTGCCCTCGCGGCCGGGGCGCAGGTCCTCGCTCGACGGCCGCTTACCCTCGAGCTCCGCGCTCGCGTCGGCGAGCTCCCACTGCGTGAGTGCAGCGACCGCGGTGCCCGAACCGACAAAGCGAAGGTGCCGCGCGTGCGAGAGCTCGTTGCGCCAGCGCTCGAGCAGCACCTGGTTGTCGTTCTGCGCGAAGTCCATGCGCGCGCCGAGATCATGGAAGCGGCGATCGCTGCGGTACGCGATATAGCCGCGCTTGTAGACGAGCAGCGTGAAGTCGGTGACGCGCGTGTGCGCTGGCAACGACCCGAGTGCCGCGATCTTGTAGTTGCCGCCGGCGTCGGTCGAGCCGACGACCTCGCGCGAGCCTGCAGGCTCGGTCAGGGCGGTTCCGCGTTCCAGCGTCCACGCGGCGTAGACCAGCGCGCCTGCAATCGGGGTCTTCGTGGTCGCGTCGATCACGCGGCCGGTGAAGGGTCCGCGCAGCGAGCCCGGATCGGCGGCGTCGGGGCGCGATCGGAACGGTGCGGTCCGAATCGAGGACTCGACGCATGCCGCCTGAACGAGCGCCAGTAGGAGGACGACTTTTCCAAGCACGTTTGCGAGTTTATGGACCACGGAACCGGCCGGTCTTAGCAAGACGGTACCCCCGTTGCAAACCGGCGCCGCCCCATTTCCCACCGCGTTGCTTTTCGAGAAACTCGGGGCAAGAGGGGTGTGATGCTGCGTTGTTCTGCTTGTGGCCACCAGAGCCCGCCGGGGTCGTCGTTCTGCTTGAACTGCGGCACCGCGCTAGCGTCCGCCCCCGCGCAGACTCCCGGCGGTGGGGCGGGGTTGCCCGTGATCTGCTCGGCCTGTCGGGGTGAGAACCCGCCGGGGATGAAGTTCTGCCGAAACTGCGGCGCCGCACTTTCCGGTACGACGCCGGGAGCACCGGCGTTCGGCGCACCGATGATGGCGCCGCCGGGTCCGCCACCTGGACCGCCCTTGCCCGGGATGCCGCCCGCCGGACCGTTCGCGACGCCGTCGCCGATCTCACCGAGCGCGAAGGGCATGACGCCACCAGGTGCTCCTCTTGGTAGCGCGCCGCTCGCGGGTCCGAGTGCGACGCCGCTGCGAGTATCCGCGCAGGGCAGCACGATCACGTGTCCGCGCTGTGGCACGTCGACACCGACGGGCTTTGCGTATTGCCAGCAGTGCGGCCTGCACTTGAATGCGATCGCACCGACCGATCCAGGTGCCGGTGCTGCCCGACCGCGTCCGATCACGAACGCGCCTCCGGTACCGCTCAACGCACCGATCGATCCGCATGCGGGGACGCTCGCCGCGCCAGACGGCGCCGCCATTCGCGCAGGCGCGATCTCCGCACCAGCACGGTCGAGCTCGGCCGCAGCGCCCGCAGCGCCGCCGGTCGTCGTGCTGCCGCAAGCGCCGACCCGTCCATCGGCTGGTTCGTGGGGAACCGCCGTGCTCGTCAATCGCGACGGTTCCGACGGTCAGCGCTTCCCGCTCGCGTCCGATGACACGATCGTCGGGCGCGCTGGCGCCGATATCGCGTTCGACGACGATCGGTTCCTCGCGCGTCAGCACGCGCGCATCGAGCGCACGTCCGACGGCAATATCAAAGTCCACCCGCTCGATGCGACGAACGGCGTGTTCAAGAAGACCGACGGCTCCGTCGAGCTCGCCGATGGCCAGATCATTCTCGTCGGCCGCGAAGTGCTGCGCTTCGAGCGCGTCGCACAAGAAGAACGCACCGTACATCCGCTCGTTCGCCACGGCGTCGCGCTGTTCGGTTCGCCGCCGCGCGATCCATGGGGACGCATCGTGCAGCTGATTCCGTCGGGCGGCTATCGCGACGTCCGCCATCTCATCGGCGAAGAAATCGTGCTCGGCCGCGAAGAAGGCGACATCGTATTCCGTGACGACGCATTCATGTCGCGTCGCCACGCTGCGATCACGTGGGACGGGCGGCGTGCGCTGCTCACCGATCTCGGCAGCTCGAACGGAACGTTCGTTCGACTCAGCGGACCGACATCGATCAAGAGCGGCGATCACGTTCGCATGGGCGACCAGTTGCTGCGGATCGAACGTTGACCGATACGCCGCGTCTCCAGATCACGATCGGAGCCGCGAGCGACGTCGGCCAGGTGCGCGAGCACAACGAGGATGCGTACCTCGTCGGCAATCTCGACAACGCGACGGTGATCGAGCTGGGCGAGCCGTGGGAGGCGAGTCTGGATCGCGGGCCGGTGCTCGTCGTGTGCGACGGCATGGGCGGCGTCGAGGGCGGCGAGGTTGCGTCCGATCTCGCGGCGAAAGTGATCTGGCGCGAGATGAAGGGCACCGGTGCGACGCGCGACCCCGAGGTCTACGCCCGTCTGCTTCGGAGAGCGACACGCGTCGCGAACCACGACGTGCACGCGATGTCGAAACGCGAGCCCGGTTTGCGCGGCATGGGCACGACGGTGTCGGCGGCCGGCATCGCAGGTGATCGGCTGATCGTCGCGACCGTCGGTGACTCGCGCGCGTACGTGCTGCGTTCAGGCGAGATCGTGCAAGTCACGCGCGATCAATCGCTGTCATCGGCGCTGCTCGCGGCGGGTCACGATGCCGAGCAAGCGGAGCGCGCGGGCTCTGCGATCCTGCAGGCGCTCGGCGTTGGCGATGACGTCGAGCCGTCGCTGTCGATCGTCGAGCTGCGCCGCGGCGACCGGGTGCTGTTGTGTAGCGACGGTCTCCACGGGCTGGTCGGCGATCCCGCATTACGCCTGCTCATGTCAGAACCGCACACCGTCGCTGAAGCGGTCTCGCTGCTGGTCACCGCCGCGCGCGCCGCCGGCGGCTCCGACAACATCACCGCAGTTGTTGCGCACGTCGGTGGCGATCGCCTCGTGCCGCCGAAGGGCGACGACGATCTGCCGACGTTCCGCGAGTTCGATCCGCAGAAGGAAGGCGATCCGGCGCTGACGTCGACCTCCTATGTCGCGCGCAGGCTCGCCGCGAAGATCGGCCTGCCGACGTCGTCGATTCCACCGTCGATCCCGGCGACCGGGCAACATGCAATTTTGCGCTCGCGCGTGGGCTTGCGCGTACCCGCGACGGCATTACCGATCGATGACATCAGCGGGCCTGCGCGCCAGCGCCTACGTGCGTCTGCGCTCGGTTGGTGGTGGTACGTGCTGATCGCGGCCATCGCCTGCGTGATCGCCTGGGTGGCCGGCGGTAGGTAACCGGCGCTAGTATTGCGCCGAGCGCAGACTGGGACGCGCTAGATGCATGCGTGTTGTGATCGACCACATCGCAGGAAGTCGGCGCGGTCAGCGCCAGGAGTTCCCGACAAGCTCGCGCATTCGCTTCGGGCGCCATCCGGACTGCGAGGTGTCGTTCGATCCGCATCGCGACATCGACGCGAGCTCGCGACACGCAGAGCTCCGCGTGATCGAAACACCCTCTGCGACCGAATCCGTGTCGCAGGCGTGGGTGCTCGTCGATCTCGGCAGCTCGAATGGGACTTACGTAGAAGGCCATCGCGTCACCGAGACGCCGGTGACACGGAACGTTCCAGTCAGCATTGAATTCGGTCCGGGTGGTCCCCGCATCCGCCTCTTGGTCGGCGATGACGCGGCCATCGAAGGCCTGCCTCCGGTGCAGGTAGAACGTGCAAAACGGCGCTGGGTCCTACCCGTCGTAGCAGGCGCCATCGTGCTCATTGCAGTCAGCTTTCTGCTGATGCAGTGCTAGTTGAAAAAGTCGGGAACATAGATGCGAACCCGCGATTTCTCTGCGAGAATTTGCGTGGGATGAACTGCCCTTCGTGTAGTTCGCCGTTAGAGCCGACAGCCCGGTTCTGCGGTGTATGCGGGTACCGGCTACAGGCGGCACGTCCGCCCGGAGCGAGCACGCCCGCGACTGCATCGCCGCAAGCACGGCCGGCAAGTAACCCGGTCATTCCGCAGCGGACGGCAACGCCTCCGGCAGGTCAACCGCTCAAGCAGCAACAAGCGCCGCAGAAGACCATCGCGCGTGCGGCTCCGCGCGGTCGCAACCGCGACGACATCTATCTCGAGGCGGTGCTCAACAACCGCTTCAAAGTCGAATCGAAGATCGGCGAGGGCGGTTTCGGTGCGGTGTATCGCGGTGTGCAGCTCGCGACGGGTCGCAAGGTCGCGCTCAAGCTCCTGCATCCCGAGATGACCAAGGACGAGAACCTCGTCGCGCGCTTCCGCCGCGAAGGCATGGTGCTCTGCAACCTGCGCGACGCGCACACGATCACGACGTACGACTTCGATCAAACGCCGGATGGCACGCTCTACATCGCGATGGAGCTGCTCGAAGGCAAGAGCCTCCATCAAGTCTTCCACGAGCAAGCGCCGCTCGAGTGGAAGCGCATGTTCAAGATCCTGATCGAGATGTGCAGCTCGCTGGCCGAAGCGCACCAGCAAGGCATCGTGCATCGCGATCTGAAGCCGGAGAACGTCTATCTCGAGAGCCGACCGGGCAATCCCGAGTTCGTGAAGATCCTCGACTTCGGCATCGCGAAGGTGATGCGCGGCGATTCGATCGATCCGCAATCGCCTCAGCTCACGGCGACGGGACAAACGCTCGGCACGCTCGAGTACATGTCGCCCGAGCAGCTCATGGGCAAGCAGCTCGATGGCCGCAGCGACGTCTACGCGCTCGGCGTCGTCGCGTACGAGATGATCACCGGCCGCTTGCCGTTCCCCGACGCGAAGGGGCCCGCGGGCCTCATCACGGCGCAGCTCAAGCAGACGCCGCAACCCCCATCGCAAGCGCACCCGAAGGCGAACCTGCCGCCGCAGGCGGATCGCACGATTCTCAAGTGCCTCGAGAAAGACAAGAACAACCGCTACGCCGACGTCACGCAGTTCTCGCACGCGCTGCAAGAGGTGCTCGACGCCGCACGCGATCAGAGCAACCCGCTCGCGACGCCGCTGCCGATGGCCGCACAGTCGTCGTCGTCGCGCGCGTCGCCGCCGCCGGCGGGCATGGATCTGCTGGAGACGCGTCGCGGCGAGATGCCGAACATGGCGCCGCCGCCGATGCCAAGCGCGGGTGCGTCGGTGCCTGCGATGCAGCGCGGTGTCACGCCCGGCGTCGGCACACCGATGACGCCGATGATGAATCCGCACGTTCCGGCCACGCCCTATCCGCAAGCGCCCGCGAACCACGATCATCAGCTGCAGTATCCGCAGGCGCAGCCGCACATGTATCCCGCGGGTGCGCAGACCGAGGTCAACCCGACCCAGGGCTCGAAGAAGTGGATCTGGTGGATCGTCGCGCTGCTCGCGCTCGGTGCGGGTGCGGGTGCGGTGCTCGCGCTCGTGATGCAGTAGCTCACCGATTGAGCAGCGCACGCGCACGCTCTTCGGCGACCGGATCGTCGGCACCGCCGTCGAGCCACTGCTGATAGAGCTTCTTCGCGCGCGCGTCGTCGCCGCGCTGCTGCGCGATCACGGCTTCGAGCTCGATCGCTTCAGGGAGATCCGCGGCGCGTGCGCGTGCCCGTGCGCAGGCTTCCGACGCCCGCCGGTGATCGCCCCGTGCGAGCGCATCGCGCGCGATGCGCAGGTCCGCGCGGGCTGCAGTCACGTTCGCGACGCGATCGGGCTCGGCGGCGGGATCCGCTGGAATGTCCGCCGGTGGCACCGCACGATCACCTTCGTTGCGCAGCTCGTGGCGCAAATCGAACGCACGCATGCGGCCGTTCGCGTTCGGGTCTGCGACCCATAGCTGCAGCGATGCAGGGTCGAGGATCACGACGTGGCGCGCGCGGGCATCATCGATCACGCCACGATGCCCGGCGGGCCTCGGCGAATCGTCGGTGCCGCGTTGATCGCGCAGTACGGTCGCCATCGCCGTGACATCCGCGAGCGGCGCCTTCACGAGCTTGGCTGCGCGCTCGACGCGCGCGATCGTAGCCAGCACGCGTCGCGCGCGATCGTTCTCTGGATCGGATGACAGCGCGTTCGTCGTGAGCACGTCACCGAACGCATTCGTCTTCGGGCTGCGCTCGACGATCGCCTTGCTCGGCGTCCGTTCGACGATCACCCATTTACCGCTGCCACCATCGACGATCACGAGTAGCGCGGCACCGAGCGTCGGCGATTGCTCGACCATCTTCACGGCTTCGTCGAGCGTCTTCGCTTGCTCGAGGATCGCGCGCGCCAGCAATGCGACCGGTCGCGCACTGCGGGTCGGGCGCACGTCGCCGGTGCGCGCGGGATCGACCATCACGGCGATGCCGTGCTCGTTGATGCCAGTGACGACGCCGGCCTGGCCTGGCCACCCGACCGAGGCCCACGCGAACTTGCCGGTCGGCTTCACGATCGACACGACCGGCACGGCCGAATCGCCGCCGTCATCCATGCCCGATAGCGAGAAGGTGCGACCGATCCATACGCGTGCCGGCATCTGTGCTTGCTGACCGAGCACGGTCAAGCTGTGCGCGAGGCTGTGGCGCTCGGCTTCGCCGCTGCGTCGCGACGGCGCGCCGACATCGAGCACGGCCTGGCTCCGCAGCACGGCAGCGAAGCCAACGCCCACGCCGCTCGCGCCCGCGCCGCGCGTGATGCCCGCAATGATCCGGCGGTCCGCATCCGAGAGCCCGTCGTCGATGAACCGCCACTGCCATGCGAGCCGCATGTTGTGCGTGAGGCCGCCGAACCAGCCTTCGTCCGAGACCGTCGCCTCGATCGATGGCCGCGCCGCACGAATCGCAGGCTGGATCAGCGGCGCGAGCAGCCGGCCGTGGGCCGCGCCGATCGCGTGAGATTCCCCTTGGGCGCGCAGCACCGCGATCCCACCCAACCACTCGAGGCTGGCGTTACCAAACGTGAGGATGGGCGGCGCTCCCGGTGCGACCTGCGTGCTTGCGATCTCGCCGTGGACGTCGCCGTCAGGCACGTCGTACGCGACCGAGCGGCGGTAGATAAACCACGCGACGACAAGGACGACTCCGAGCAGGGCGAACGCGATCCCCGCGGCGCGCCAAGGGCGGGGAAACGCCGAGCGGCGGCCGCCGATCACCAAGTCCGGCATGATGCGCCGAGGTAGTACCTCGTCCCGCGAAGTTGTGCCAAGCCGTGGACGTACCGTGCACAGCACGTGCGCCGATGTCGCCGTGGGGCTGCAAGTGCCGTCATTCCCCGAACACTTGCGCGCGCAGGCGCGAGCGTCCGCACATCACGCGGTGCGCACGGCCGTTCGCAGTTGCAACTGCGACGCCGCGCGACGGACAGCCGAGCCGAGAACATCCGCGTTGACCGTCCAAGATGCGATTGCTAGCCTTCGATAACGGCTCGTGTGATGTCTGCATTACCGTCGACGAGCGTGACCCTGGCAGCAACGGAACCGTTGCTGATCGTGGTCGTTGCCTTGCTGGTCCTCGTGATCGCAGGCCTCATCGCGATGGCGTTGTTCGTACGCCGGCGCAGTCGTCCACAGCCTCAGCCGGCGCCGGAGCCACCGCGTCCGCAACCGCTGCCCGATCGTCCGCCACCGCGGCCACGTCCACGTCCCGCGATGGTGCGCGGCGGAGGCGGTGGCGGTCTCGCGGTCGCGACGTCGAGCGCGATGGTGTGCCCGACGTGCCGCACCGAGTATCACGGCATGGCGTACTGCACGCGCGACGCGCGCCGGCTCGTGCCGCCCGAGGACATGCTCGGTGGTCCGCTCCGCGCGATGTCGAGCGGTAAGAGTGCGGGTCTCGTGTGCATGGCGTGCCGCCGCGCGTACGAACCGGGCCTGCGCAGCTGCCCGCACGACGGCAACGAGCTCGTGCCGTTCCCGGTCTACAACGCGACGCGACCGCGCAGCCGCCGCAATTCGACCGAGCCAGCTGGCGTCGTCGCGCGCATCTGCCCGGTGTGCGGCACGAAGTACGATCTCAACGCTCGCTTCTGCGGCCACGACGCAGGCGAGCTCGTCGTGATCAATTAGAACGTGCGAAGGCGGGTCGTGTAGCTCGTCGCCGCATCTGGCTCGATGAGGACCCGGAAGGCACCGGTGACGCCCACTAGATCGTCTCGACGAACTCGATGCGACGCGGAACTTTGTACGGGGCCAGGTTGCGCGCGCAGTGATCGATGATCTCTTCCGCGCCGCACTTCTGCTTCGTGACGACGCGCGCGACGACCATTGCGCCCGCCATCGGATCGGTGACGACCGTGGCTTGCGCCGCTTTGATCTTCGGCATTGCTTCGAGGCAGCCCTCGACTTCGCCGAGCGCGACGCGTTTGCCATCGACCTTCACGACATCGTCTTCGCGACCGGTGATGCAGAGCCGGCCATTCTTGTCGAGCTTGCCGAGGTCGCCGGTGCGCAGCCAGCCGCCCTTGTCGATCGAGCCGATCGCGACCATGCCGCTCGCGCGCGTGGCGGCCGGCTTTTCTTCGTCGAACGGACCGATCGACTTCGGCGAGAGCGTCTTGCTCTTCACCCAGATCAGGCCTTCTTTGCCGCCGGTGGCTGCCTTGCCGTCGGGCGACGTGATCTTGACGTCGACGCCCTCGATCGGCTTGCCGACGGTGGTCGGGAACTTGCCGGTGTCTTCGAGGGCGACGGTCGCTGCTTCCGTCGAGTGGTAGCAGCTGAGAATGCGCACGCCGTATTCATTGAGGAAGCTGTCGGCGACGGTCTGATCGAGGCGTGAGCCGGCGGCGAGATACTTCGGCTTCTCGAGCTCGAGTTTCTTCACGGTCGGCAGCTTCGATAGCTCGGCGTACATCGACGGCGTGCCGGGCAGCACGTCGACTTCATGCTCGCGGACGAGCTTGCCGATGCGGCGCGCCGAGATTTCCTCCTCGAGGAACATCGTGCAGCCGAGCTTGAGCGTCGGCAGAAAGCCAAGGTCCCAGCCGTACGCGTGGAACAGCGGCACCGCGACGAGCACTTTCGTCTTGTCGTTCATGCCGAGCGCGGCGATCGCGTGATCGACCGCGGCGGTCGTGTTCTTGTCGGTGCGCAGGACGCCCTTCGGATCGCCGAGCGAATCGGCGGTGAACAGCACCGCGATCGGATCGACGCCGTGATCGGGCGGGTTGCGCTTGTAGACCGAGCACGTGAGCAGCGTGCCTTGCAGGCGACGGCGCACTTCGGCGGCGTCGGCGGCCGGCGCAGGCGGCGGTTGGCCGGGCGGCGTGGTCGGCCGCTGTACGCGCGAGCGGGGCAGGGTGCTCGGCGGCACCGGTGCGCTCGTGCCGTTCGCGCTGATCGAGCCTTCGCTTCCACGCGGACGCGTGACGAGGGCGCGGAGCGGCGCGGCGGCCAGGATGAGCTCGAGCTCGCGGCCGCCCGTGGTCGGATCGATCGGGACAATCGCCGCGTCGAGCTTGGACAGCGCGAGTGCGAGAATCACGAAGTCGGGGACGTTGCCGAGCATGAGCCCGACCCAGGCGCCCTCCTTGATGCCCATGCTCTTGAACTCCTGCGCTCGCCGGTCGACCCGGTGCAGCAGGCCTCGCCACGACAGGTAGTTGTCGCGATAGACAACCGCCTTGTTGTTGCCCTGGACCTTTGCCGCTTTTTTGAGCCAGTCGTAGAGAAGAGTCATCGAGCCTCGTACTGCGGCCACCGTCGAGGGATAGGTAATTTACCCATCCCAGTTAGACGAGGGCCGACCGCACTGTACCAGGCGGTTTCGGGGTCCTCAACGTGGACTGATGGCTTGATTTGACCGCCATTCTGGGGGACGAAGGCAGCCGGAAATGAGCGCGGCGCAGAGGCCCCAGACCGAAGACAGCCCCGAATCGGCAGACGCCGAGGGTTGGGCGCTGCTCGACGGCCTTCGCCGTCGCCTGGACGAGCAGGCCAACCAGAACCGCAAGACCCAGAGCGAGGTCCGCCAGCTCGCCGAGTCGATTGGCGCCATGGTCGAGCAGCAGCGCAAGCGGTCGCGCTGGCTGAACGTCAACTCGTTCGTCGCCTACGTCATGTTCACGCTGCTGTGTGGCGGGGCGTTCTATTTCGTGTACGAGAGCCGCGCCCGCGAGCTGGTCGCCGAGCGCGAGCGCGTAAAGACCGAGCGCGACACCGCGGTGCAACGTGCGAACGCGGCCGAGAAGAAGACCGCGGCCCGCGAGGCCGCCGATACCAAGGCGTGGGACGCGTATCAGCTGCTCGAAGCGGGTAAGCGCGAAGACGCCGCGAAGAAGCTGGTCGAGCTGCAAGGCGCGCCGCTGTCGAAGTTCGAACGCACCGTGCTCGAGACGAAGGCGAAGCAAGCCGAGGTCGTGCAGATCGATCTCGCACTCAAAGGTGCAGCCGCCGCGTTCAAGGCGGGACGTCACGCAGAAGTCGTCGCACCGCTCGAAGCTGCGCTCGCGCTCGATCCAAACGGACCGCGCGCGCCGCTCATGCACTACTACCTCGGCGTCGCTGCGTCGAAGGCCGGCGCGCTCGACGCGGCGACCGCGCACCTGCAAGCCGCTGTCGATGGCAACGTCGATCTCGAAGACGCACGGTTCCACCTCGCGTCCGTGCTCGATCGAGCAGGGCAGTGGGGCAAGGCGAAGATCGAATACGATCGCTTCGCGACCGCGCACCCGATGTCGTCCTACACCTGGTACGCGACGCGTCGCGGTGGCGCGCTCTCGCGTATGCCCGCGGTGCGGCCGCCGAACGTGACGCAGGAGATGGCGGCGACTCAGCAGTCGGCGCTCGATCACGCGGGCACGACGCTGCCGCCGTCGGCAAAGGCGCCCGCAACCGCAGAGCCACCCGCGCCGCCGACGAAGGCCGCACCGAAGCCGGCCGCGCCGAAGGCGGTCGCGCCGAAGCCGGCCGCGCCGAACCAGCCTGCGCCGAAGACGCTCGACTTCACGAACGACAATCCCGCCGCCGACGGCTCGGCGTCGCAGTGACAGCGCTGCTGACGCCGCCGGCGCAGCAGTACTCCGCGTCGATTCACAAGCTCTCGGCCGACGTGTGCGCGCGGATCACGAACAAGTCGTGGCGCGACGATCCGCGCTGCCCGTCGGTCGCCGACCTCGCGTACCTCGAGATCGCGCACGTCACGTTCGACGGCGGTGTCGCGCGCGGCGAGCTCGTCGTTGCCGCGGCACTGGCCAAGCGTGCCGTCGAGCTGTTTCGCCGGCTGTACCAGCTCGGGTTTCCGATCCGCCAGATGCAGCTCGTCGACGACTACGATGCGTCCGACGATGCGTCGATGGCCGCCGACAATTCATCCGCGTTCAACTTCCGCGTGATCGCCGGGACGAAGCTGCTCTCGCAGCACGCGCTCGGCCGCGCGATCGACATCAACCCGGTCGAGAACCCGTGGCGTAAACCCGATCGCATCGTGCCGCCCGCTGGCGAGCGCTTTGCCGATCGCAAGAACGTGCGGCCTGGCATGATCGTGCGGCCGGGACCGATCGTCGCCGTGCTCGACGAGCTCGGCTGGGAATGGGGCGGCGACTGGCGTCACGCCTTTGACGACCATCACATCGTATGGTCGCGACCACTATGAAGACGCTCGCCATGCTCCTGGTGCTCGTCTGCGCGTGCAAAGACTCGCCGTGCGACAAGTACGCCGATCGCCTGCTCGCGTGTAATCCCAAGCTCCCCGGCGATGTTCGCGAGAACGTCTATGGCTACTGCGTCGCCGCGACGATCCATGAGCCCGAGCCGAATGCAGAGCCGAACCGAGGCGACGTGCTGATGTATCGCGCGGTCAAGGCATGCTCGCCGACGCTTGCGTGCACGGACTTCCTCGCGTGCCTGCAGGAGCAGAACTGCACGCTGATCACGTCGATCAACACGCCCGGCGAGCTCACGTTTCAGTGCTGGCCGACGCCGCCGCCGCCCGCCAAGCTGCCTCAGTGAATCGCGCCGACGCGGCTCCACTTGCGATCGCCGCCCGGCGGATCGTTGATCCACACTCCAAGCACGCGTCCGCGCACGGCGTCGACTGACACGACGCCCCAGTAGCGCGAGTCGTTCGCGTTGTTGCGGTTGTCGCCCATCACGAACAGCCCGCCGTCGGGCACGACGAAGTGCGCCTGCTGCTCGCACGGCTTGGCGTCGTGGACGTTGACGACGATCTTGCCGGTGAGCTGACCGGCACTGGGCGTGGGCCGATTGTAGAACTCGCCCTGCGTGCAGCTCGGCGCGATCAGCTTCTCCATGTTGGGGAAGTCGCGCGCGTCGCCGGCGGGCAGCGTGTCACGGTGCCGATCGCGCTCGGGCCGGTCTGGGTCGTGAAACACCTCGTACGTTTGGCTGCCGATGCGCTCGCGATACCGGCTCGTCGCGCGCGTGTACCACCGATGCTCCTCGGGGTCGTAGTCGTCGTACTGGTCACTCGCGACCACGAGCTCGTTCGGAATCGCGACGCCGTCGACATAGACGACGTTGCAGCGCACTTCGACCGTGTCGCCGCCGACCGCGATCACTCGCTTCACGTAATCGATGTCGTGCGTGCAGGGATACTCGAACACGATCACCTCGCCACGCTCCGGCGCACGCCAGTACAGCGACAGCTTGTCGACGAAGATGTGGTCGCCGATCTCGATCGTCGGGTACATCGAC
>DASUFX010000511.1:0-8068 GCA_036274355.1 Kofleriaceae bacterium
GAAGCTGTCGTCGCCGTCGGATCTGATCGACGACCTCGATGCACTCCTCGATGCGCGCGGTCACAACCTGCGCGCCGATCGACTGCGCCGCGACGGCCTCGATATCGCGACTGCCCACGCCGTCGATCGCGCTGCAAAGCAACTCGACCGCATCGTCGACACGCGCTCGAAGACGCCAAACGGCGACGACGCGGTCGATCGCGAGCTGATGATCGCCATCCTTACCGCGTATCCCGATCGCGTCGGACGCCGGCGCACAGCGAAGAGTGCCGACATCGTATTCGCCGGAGGCGGCAGCGGCACGCTCGCGCCGAGCTCGGCCGTGATCGAGCCCGAGCTCGTGATCGCAGTCGATGTCAGCGAGACCGGCGGCCGCGGCCAGGCGAGCCGCGTGCAGATCCGGCGTGCGAGCGCGGTCGAGGCATCGTGGCTGCTCGATCTCTACATGGACCACATCGCCGAGACCGACGAGCTGGTGTGGAACGCGGCCAAGGAGCGCGTCGAGCGCGTCGTGCAGATGACGTACGACGGGCTCCCGATCGACGAGCAGCGCGATGTCGATGGCGCACGCAAAGCCGGTGGGCGTGCCGCCGAGCTGCTCGCGAAGCAGGCGATCGCCGCCGGCATCGAACGCTTCGTCGATGGCGATGCCCTCGCGCAGTGGCGTGCGCGCGTCAGCTTTGTTGCGAAGATCGCGCCGGAGTCTGGCATCGTCGCGCCGAACGATGACGCGCTCGCGTCGGTGATCGCGCGCGCCTGCGAAGGTGCGATCTCGTTCGACGAGCTACGCAAGCTCGGCCTCCTCGATCTGCTCGATGCACAACTCGCCGACAAACGCGCGCTCGTGCAGCGGCTGGCGCCGACGCACCTCACCCTGCCCCACCGCGGCCGCCGGGCACCGATCCACTACGAGCTCGACAAGCCGCCGTGGATCGCATCGCGCATGCAGGATTTCTTCGGCCTCGCGCGCGCGCCGAGCGTCGGCGATGGTCGCGTACCGCTCGTGCTGCACTTGCTCGCGCCGAACCAGCGCCCCGTGCAGGTGACGACCGATTTGCCTGGCTTCTGGGTCAAGCACTACCCCGCCCTCCGCAAGCAGCTCATGCGCCGGTATCCGAAGCACGCGTGGCCCGAAGATCCGACACGGCTCATCGACGACGACTAGGTATATGATCGAGCCGTGCGCTGGGTGGTGTGAGTTACTCGATGTAGTCGCCCATCATGACCTCGAGCTTGCCCTTCACCTCGCTTGGATCGATGGACTCGGGGTGCGGCCGCCGCGCGTGCGGCGGCGCGTTCACGTGTTGCGTGTTGCGGTCCGGAATCATGCTCGTCGTCTCGGCCGTGACCTCGCCCATCGTCATCCGCGGCGCCGGCTCTTGTCGCGTCAGCCGATACGCCGCGAAGCCGCCACCTGCGAGCAACGCTGCCGCACCGGCCGCGATCACGCGCCGCTTGCGGCTCTGCGCGATGCCGATCACGCAATCCTTGAGGAGGATCGTGCCGTCTTTGCGCTGGTAGTAGCGCACGCACAGCCGGCCTTCCTTTGCGAGGATCAGCGCCTCGGCTTCGTCACGCGTCAGCTCGGAGATGTTGTAGACGTTCTTGTTGCAGTCGGCGCACGCGCGCATGCGGTCGTCGCCGGTCATCTTGTTCCAGTCGGCGGTGCATGGCGTCGCGACCCGGATGTTCGGCAGCACCGGGAGCTTCGCGCGCTGCTGAGCTTCGTCGAGCAGGTGGCGCGCCGCGTCGAGCTCCTTGGTCTTGGTCGCGACTTCGGTGGCTAGCGCATCGTGACGGGCGGCCAGTGCATCGAGATCGTTGCGATAGCTCATAGCTACGTCCCAACGCACGAGCCAACGTATCGATCTATCGAGTGGCTAGCGTTTCACTTGCGGCAGCGACGGGCGCACCGGCTCGGTGACCAGCTCTGCCCACAGCACGTGATAGAGGCGCAGGCTGATCAATAACAGCGCGTACTCCTGGAGGTCGCCGCCGGAGTCGCGCAGCACCGAGAAGTTGAAGTCGACGAGCGCAAGCGCATCCGACATCAGCGCCATCAGCTGATCGATCGTCGGCGCAGGCTGGCCCTTGTCGAACGCCCACGTGCTGAGCTTCGTGCGCAGCGCTTCGAACATCGGCTTGATCCGCACGTTCAACGCAGCAACGCGAGCCGGCCGCAACCACTGCAGGATCATCGCGGATAGCTGGCGGCAATCGCCGGCCATCGCCTCGGCGCCCATCGCGGGTTCGACGAGGCCGATCATCGCGGGCACGACGGTGCGTGTCGCAGTCACGCCCTTGAACAACAGCGCGCCTGGCGAGATGTTGTTGTGCGCCATGCCGTGCTCGTGCAGCGCGGCGACCTGGCGGATCACCAGGAAGCCGAGCGCGAGCCCGGCGTCGATGTGCATGTCGGTCTCGTTGATCGCGTTGCCGAAGCGCGGCTCGTCGACGTACTCGGAGAACAGCAGCAGCGAGCTAGAATTCGCGTCGTAGATGACCTTGTGCAGCGACGTCAGCATGCCTTGCCGCACGCGCTTCAACGTCGGCCAGAAGTAGCGCTGCCAGTTCTCGACGAAGCCGCGCGGGTCGGCGACCTTCGTCAGATCGATCACCGTGACGAGCTTCGGAAACGTGTTCGCATCGGGGAACTGGCCGCCCTGGATCAGATCCTGGCGCGGCGTCGCGTAGAAGATCGGATGGCCGCGCACGCGACCGAGCGCGCGCTCGACCGAGTAGCCCCACTCCCAGATCGCGAGCTCGGCCTGCTTGATCACGTCCTCGGTGATCGTCGGGTCCGGCGTGCTCGCCATCACCACCGACACCGCGCGTGCTTTGTCTTCCTCCGCCGAGGTCTGCAGCCGCGTGCGGGACTTGCGAACGGTCTCGTCGGGTAGCTCGCGCAAGAGCCCGCGCAGCTCGCTGATCACCGCATGCACCGACGGAAAGCGCTGCTGCGGCTCGCGCTCGAGACAGCCTTCGATCACCGCGCGCAACACGGTCGGGAAGTTGTCGGGGTAGTGCACTTTGCTGCGACCACCGACGACGACGCCCTCGGCGATCCGGATCAGCAGCGCCCACATGTCGTCGGCCGGTCCGTACAAGAGCTGCTCGGTAAACAGGCCGTGCAGTGCGCCGCCGATCGCGTAGATGTCGAGCGACGTCGTGATGTTCGAGTCCATCAACGCCTGGTCGACCGTCTCCGGCGCGACCGACCACCCCGGTGAGCCGAAGATGCGGCCCTTGTAGTAATTGCGAAACGTCTGATTGCCGATGTCGTCGAGTGACATCGCGAGATCGAAGTCGAACAGGTAGGCGACGTTCGCGCCTTGATCGACGAGGATGTTGCGCAGCGTGAAGTCGCGATGGATGAGGCGCGCCGCGTGCAGCGTCGACAGACCCTCGAGCGCCTGCACGAGGAGCTTCGTGCGCGCGCGCGGCGTCAGGTTGTGCTTGCTGATCGCCTCGAGCAGCGTCATGCCCATCCGCGGCGTGACGAACAGATAGTTGTCGGAGATCGGTGCCGACACGTACGTCGGCAAGATGTTCGGGTGCTCGATCGCGGCGATGCGCGCCATCGCAGCGAGGTTGTGGTGGTGATCGCGGCGCGTTACCTCGTCGGTGCGCAGCTGATAGAGGTAGTTCGAGTGAAAGACCTTGCCGACGACGTTCTCGACAATCCCGGATTCGTCGTCCCGGCGCTCGAGCTCGTAGACGGTGCCCATGCCGCCGTTCGACAGGTGCGCGCCGCTGGTCCGGTAGAGGTAGCGGTTGTAGCGAAACACCTCGCCGGCGCGAGCCAGGTCGTCGGATCGGAGGGTGCCGATCGACTGGGTTTCGTCCCACGCATCGTCCATCCGTGAGGCTGCATCATAACGTGCTGAATTCTCTGGGGTCCAGCTAATGGGCGACGTGTTGTCGCATCACGCTCGGCGGCACGATGCAACGGCATCAGATGTGGTACCCACCCTCGTTGTCCATGCTCGAGCATCGATTCGCCAAACTGGCGGCGGGCGCGACGTTCTTGCTGCTCGTGATCGGAGGCACCGTGAATCCCACGGGTTCCAGCCTCGCGTGTCCGGAGCCCACGCTGGTCTGTCACGGCCAGCTGTTCCCGCCGATGGTGGGAGGCGTGTTCTACGAGCACGGTCACCGACTGGCCGCGATGTCGGTCGGCTTGCTCCAGATTGCTCTGACGTTCCTGCTGCTCCGCCGCACGCCGATGAAGCGCCTCGCCTGGCTCCTGCTCGGCATGGTGATCGCGCAAGGCGCGCTCGGGGCGATCACCGTCAAGTACAAGCTCCCGTGGTTCGTGTCGACCGCGCACCTCTTGCTCGGCATGAGCTACTTCGCGACGCTGATCTACACCGCGTTTCGCACGCGCCCGGCGCCGAGCGCGCTCGAGCTCGATCGCCACGAGAAGCTGCGCAGCGAGCTCGGGAGTGCCCGTACGTGGATTCGCGTCGCATGCGGCGCCGTGTTCGTGCAGCTCTTGCTCGGCGCACTCGTTCGCCATCTCGGCGCTGCGCTCGTGTGCCTCGGCGTTCCGACATGCACGATGGGCGGTGATTGGTGGCCGGACTCGAACGTCCAGCACCTGCACATGATCCACCGCGGCTTCGGTGTCGTCGTCGGCATCGTCACGATTCTGGCAGCCATCCAGGTCTATCGCCGCACCAAGTCCTGGCCGCAGCTGCGCGTGCTGTCGATGATCGCGCCGCTGCTCGTCGTCGCGCAGATCGCACTCGGCATCTACACCGTGCTCACGTTCCGTTCCGTGCCCGTCGCCGTCGGTCACTTCGCCGGTGCAGTTAGCCTGTGGGCGCTGTGGATGTCGGCGCTGCTGATGACGCGTCGCCGGCAGCCGCCTGTTGATGGCGCAACGCTCGTGGAGGTCCCGTGACCGCACGCGCGCTCACCGCGAAGACGTTCGACCTCGTCGCGCTGGTCAAGCCGAACATCATGATCATGGCGCTGCTCACCGCCGCTGGCGCGATGTCACTCGCGCCCGGTACGGTCGCAACCGCTCAGGCATTGTGGTTGCTCGCCGGCACCGCGCTGATCGTCGGCTCGGCGAACACGCTCAACATGTGGCTCGAGCGCGACATCGACTGCTTGATGGCTCGCACCAAGAACCGCCCGCTGCCGGGCCATCGTCTCGAGCCGATCACCGCGCTCGCGTTCGGTGCGCTGCAAGGCGTGCTCGCGCTGCCGGTTCTCGCCGTCGTCGGCTTCATTCCCGCTGCGCTCGGCCTGCTCGCACTCATCCTCTACGTCGGCGCGTACACGCCGATGAAGCAGCGCTCGCACTGGGCGACGTGGGTCGGTGCGATTCCCGGCGCGATGCCGGCACTGATGGGCTGGACCGCAGCCACCGGTCACATCGATGCCGCCGGGCTCGCCGTGTTCGGCGTCCTGTTCTTCTGGCAGATCCCGCACACGCACGCGATCACGATCTACCGCCAGCGCGAGTACGAGGCCGCCGGCCTCAAGACGCTGCCTAACACCTACGGCGTCGCGAGCGCGCGCCGCGCGATCCTCGGGTTTCTCATCGTTCAGGTCGCGGTCAGCATCATGCCAGCGCTGCTCGGCGTCGCCGGATTGCCGTACCTCGCCGCTGCAGTCGCATTGGGCGTGCTCGTGCTCGCGCAAGCCTTCCTCGGCGATGGCTCCTCGAAGTGGGCGCGCAACGTGTTCCTGACGTCGATCGTCTACCTGCCGATCCTGTTCGCGGTCATGGTCGCGAGCGGTCAGGCCTGACGTGCAGGTCGAGCAGATTCATCCGGCGATCAACGCCGCGTTGAATTTGACGAGCTTCGTGTTCCTCGTTGCCGGCCGCGTCGCGATCGCGCGTGGTGACGAAGCGACGCACAAGCGGCGCATGCTGACCGCGTTCACCGCGTCGTGCGTGTTCCTCGTCTCGTATCTGATCCGGTTCGCGACGACCGGCGCGCACAAGTATCCGGGCGAGGGCTGGGACAAGACGATCTACTTGCTCGTCTTGTTCTCGCACATGCTGTTCGCGGTCGTCCTCGTGCCGCTGCTCCTCGGAGCGCTACGCCGAGCGCTACGCGGTGACTTCGTCGCGCACAAGCGGCTCGTCAAGTTCACGTTCCCGATCTGGTTCTACGTCTCGATCACCGGCGTGCTCGTGTACTTGATGCTGTATCACCTCGCGCCGGTTCTTCACCCCGTCACCACTTGATCGCGGTGAGCGTGACCGTCGGACCGCGCTGCAGCGTGATCGAGACGGTCTGGCCGGGACTCGGGCCGCCCGACTCGAGCAACTTGTGGCCGATCTCGACGCCGAGCTTGTCGAGTGGCTGACCTGCGATCGCGGTGATCTTGTCGCCCTCTTGCACACCCGCGCCCGCCGCTGGGCCGCCTTCCTTCACACTCGTCACCTTTAACGTTTCGCCATCGACTTCAGTGCTGAGCCCGAACGTGCCCGCGTCACCGTTGCGCGGCGGCACGATCTTGATCGTCCCGAGGTCGGTGCGCTGTCCCGCCTTCGCTTCGTAGTCGTGCGAGTCCATGTTCTGGAACGCGCCATCCTTCGGAATGAACAGCACGCGGCCTTTGCCGGTGGCGACGTGCTCGACGACAAAGCGCCCGGTCGGATCCGTTTTCGCGCCACCGCCTTTGAGCACGTCGAACATCGCGGTCGGATCGTTCGCACCACCCATCGCGGCAACCGTGAGCCCCGGGATCGGCTTGCCGTCGAGCACGCTGACAACAACGCCCGTCAACGACCCCCACGGCGTCAGTGTCAGATCGAGCTTCACGTCGTCGGCAGGCACGGTCACCTTGCCTTCGGCAGTGCCGGTATCCGAGCGCACGTTGCACGTGTAGTCGCCGGGCGCGAGGTGATCGAACTGATACGAGCCATCTTCCGCAGCGACATGGCGCTGCACGTCGTCACCTGGGCCATCGCAGCTCGCGTCGTACGCTGGCACCGGCTTACCCGCTTGCTTGACCGTCAACGTCAGCGTGCCGAGGCGTGCCAGCTGGATCGTCGCCGAGTCACCGGTGGCGACGCCGGCCTTCTCGCCGTGCGAGTTGCCCTTCGGACCTTCGGCGATCAGCGTGTACTTGCCCTTCTTCAGCCTGCCAATCGTGAACGCGCCCTCGCCGTTCGTCAGCACGGGCTCGCTCTGGCCGAGCCACATGAAGCGCTCTGGCATCTTCTTCGCGATCTCGTCGTCCTTGTCGGGCTCCATGCGTGCGGTCACCCACGAGTCCGCCGCCGGCTTGTGATCGGCGCCCATCACGACGCCGCGAATCACTCCGTCGCGAGCCTCGACCGTCACGACGACGCCGGTCTTCTCGGCGCCCTCTGCGAGCTCGACGATGACCTTCTTCTTGTCCTTGTCCTTGCGCATCATCGCCATGAAGTCATCGCGATTGCGCGCGCGCACCTCGTACTTGCCGGCGTCGAGACCGACGATCTTGAACGAGCCATCGGCGGCGCTCGTCGCGCCTTCGCGCATGTCTCCCATCGACATCGAGAACGAGCGCGGCTTGTCCTCGTCGGGATGCGCATTGACGCCGATGCCGGCGACCGGCTTGCCATTCGTATCGACCACGCGGCCGGCGATCGACGCGCGCGGCGTGATCGTGACGACGAGACCGCCGAGGTCGGTCTTCGCGATCGTGATCGGCAGCTTGCCGGTGCGGCCCTCCTTCGTACGCGCGACGAGCTTGAAGCTGCCCGACGGCGCGTTTTTCAGCGTGAACGCACCGCTCGCATCGCTCGTGCCGCGACACATCGCCGACTTCACCATCTCGAACATGTTCGCGATCCCGACCTCGCCCTCCATCTCGAGCCCTAGCTCGGCGACCGCTGCCGGCTCGACGCGTCCACTCAGCGTGACACCGCTGCTGAGCTCGACGATCACGTCCGTCACGTCCTTGTCGACGACCTGAACGCTCTTGCCGATCTCGATCATCGAGCCTTCCGCGCCGGCCGCCATCATGTAGCTGCCCGGCCGCATGCCTGGAATCTCGAACGCGCCATCCGGGTCGCTCGGCTCGAGCGCCTCGCCGGCCGCGCCGCCCATCGAGA
>DASUFX010000512.1:0-3062 GCA_036274355.1 Kofleriaceae bacterium
GGCATCACGACGGGTGCGTTGTCGAAGCTGTTGCTCCACGACGAGCAAGTCGGGCGCGCGCTCAACGATTTACGTCGCGCGAAGGGCATGCGGCCACTCCGCTAGCCACCCGTGAGGCTGGTTCTGCAAGCAGCGTTTAGCGGGCGTTTAGCGGAGGTGCGGTGCCGCAAGTGTTACGTGCGCGCGCATGTCCTCGCTTAGCCGCCTTAGCCTTGTTGCTGGTGTCCTCTGCATTTCGTCGATCGCGGTCGCCGCGCCGACCGTTCGCGACATGGTCGTTCACAAAACGACGACGATGCTCGACGTCAAGCTCGATGCCACGACGCTGACGTGCGCCGACGGCGAGCTCAGGGTCGCCGCGCCGAAGCTCGCCGCGCTCACGCTGATGAGCCCGGATGACGTCAGCCTCGACGCGCCGGGAATGTCTGCGGGCACGTGTGCGCCTGGCCGCATGCCATCGGATCTGATCGACATGGCTCACCCGGTGGAATCCGTGGCGGTGACCGTGAAGGCGATCCGCCAGGACCACGTCGATCTGATGGCGATGAGCTGCTACACGTACCTGGTCGAGCGCGTCGAGACCACGATCCGTGGCGTGACGTTCAGCCACGAGGACTCGACGTGGATCGGCTCGCGCCCGGTCAGCGAGTGCAACGGTGGCGACTCGCCGGCCGATGATCCGGGTCACGTCGAAGACGACGCCGGCAACTCGTGCTCGACGACGCGCGGCGGGTCGATGTGGATCGGCCTCGCGCTCGCGCTCGGTCTCGTGCTGCGCCGCCGTCGCTAACGCAGCGCGCGCAGGATCTTCGGCGTCAGCATCGCTCGCATCCTCATGCCGCCGGGCACCGCGGTGCCATCGAGCCAGATGATGCCGCCCTTCTTGAGCTCGATCGCTTCGCTGTGGCGCGTGTCGGAAAACGCGAGCCACGCGACGAGCTCCGAGAGCCATGGCTCGTGACCGACGACAGCCGTCGCGCGGCGGTCTTCCGGGCTGCTCGCTTCGGCGATCAACGCGAGTAGCTCGGCGCGCGGCTTCTCGGTCAACAGGTCGGTCTCGATCGTCGGGCCGTCGGTGACCGGGTCGAGCAGCGCGGCCGTCGCGACCGCGCGCTCCCACGGGCTCGTGAGCACGCGGTCGAACGCCCAGCCGAGCTCGCGCACGCCCTTAACAACCTGTTTGAACTTGCGTACGCCCTCGTCGGTCAGCTCGCGTGACGGGTCGTCCTGCCCGGGTTCCGCATCGGCCGCAATCGCGTGGCGAATGACAAACAAGTCCATGCGCGCGACTCTACCCGGCTGCGTTGACACGGCGAGTGCTTGCATGCGAAAGCGACGCCATGATTCGCACTTTGAGCCTCGCAATCGTGATTGCTGCCGCCGCGTGTGGTGGCAAGAAGCCAGCTCCCGCCACGACGACCACCGAGCAGCATGCCGAAGGTGAAGGTCACGGCATGGAGCATGAAGGCATGCCCGCCGAGATGACGAAGTTCCACGACGTGCTTGCCCCGCGCTGGCATGCGGAGAAGGGCCCGCAGCGCATGAAGGACACGTGCGCGGCGATCCCCGAATTCAAGGCCGACGCCGACGCGCTCGCAAAGGCGACGCCGCCCGAGAAGGCAAACGCGGACACGTGGACGGCGAGCACGAAGGCGCTCGTCGACTCGGTCAACGGTCTCGATCCGGTGTGCCAGGCAAACGACGCCGCGAAGTTCGAAGAGGCGTTTCACAAGGTCCACGAGAGCTTCCACGCCACGATGGCCGCCGCCGGCATGCCCATGGAGAAGCACGAGGGCGGCGAGGGCGGCGAGCACGAGCACAAGATGTAGACAGCCGCCAGCGCGCTGCTGGGACAGACCTGGTTTCGCGCGCGGCCGTGGTAGACCGACGACATGGCCAAAGATCTGTTGTGGAAGGTCGGCGAGCAGTACGAAGGCTCGCCGCTCGATCCTGCGGATTGCGATCCAGATCCGTTCGTCGAGGTCCGCCGCTGGCTGAAGCTCGCCGTCGACGGCGGCTTGCCAACGGCGAACGCGATGACGCTCGCGACCGTCGACGAGCGCGATCGGCCGGCCGCGCGCCTCGTGCTGCTCAAGGAGGTCGACGACCGTGGCTTCGTGTTTTACACGAGCTACGACAGTCGGAAGGCGCGCGACCTCGCGGCGCATCCGCATGCAGCGCTCGTCATCTACTGGGAGCCACTGCACCGCCAGATTCGCATCGAGGGCAGAGTCGAGAAGATTTCGGCCGGCGAGTCCGACGCGTACTTCTCGACGCGGCCTCGCGGCAGTCAGCTCGGCGCCGTGGCGTCACCGCAGTCCGAGGTGCTGCCGAATCGCGAGGCGCTCGAGCGCAAAGTCGCCGCGCTGTCGGCGAAGTACGGCGACGGCCCGGTTCCGCGCCCGACGAGCTGGGGCGGGTATCGCGTCGTTCCCGATATGATCGAGCTGTGGCAGGGCCAGCCGTCGCGCTTGCACGATCGCGTGCGCTATCGGCTGCTCGACGGCTCGTGGGTCAAAGACCGGCTCGCCCCGTGATCACGCGCGCGCGATCACCGCAACGTGCATCGCGCAACGCAATTTGAACCCGAGCGACTCGTAGAGCTGGATCGCGGGCGCGTTCGACGCGTACGCGTGCAGGTATGGTGTCTCGCCGCGCTCGATGATTCGCGTCGCGACGAGCGCCGACAGCTCGCGAGCCAGACCGCGGCCGCGCACATCGGGATGCGTGCACACGCCGCTGACCTCCGTAAAGCCAGCGTGCTTCATGCGCTCCCCGGCCATCGCGACGAGAACGCCGCGTTCCTTCACGCCCCAGAACTCGCCGAGCAGCGGGGTGCGCGCTGCGAACGGGCCCGGTTTCGTCAGCGTCGCGAGCGCGTGCATCGCGGGGAAATCGTCGGCGGTGAGGCGTTCGATGTGCGCGTCAGTCGTGCGCGTGGCCGTCAGCTTGTCGGCGACCATCTGCACACCCGGCGCGGTCGTCATCGCGACGATGCCCACGGGTAGCACGATCGGATCTGCCTGCAGGAGCAACAGCGTGCCGTCGCGCGGCACGAGCTC
>DASUFX010000513.1:0-7906 GCA_036274355.1 Kofleriaceae bacterium
GCGCCGCTCGTCGCGTGGTACGGCGCGGTCGAGGTCGTGCCGCAAAACCAGGTGCTTGCCGCGATGCGCGCCGCCGAAGATCCCGACGGCGTGCGGCGCAAGGCGATCATCGAGCCGGCGGATGCGGCCGGCTTACCCCCACTCGCGCAGCCGGAGATGCATGAAGGCGCGCTCGTGAGCTACGAGCCCGACGAGATCGTGGTGCGTGTCGACGCGCCCCGCGAGGGCATCGTCGTGCTGAACGAAATCATGTTTCCTGGCTGGCACGTCGAGGTCGACGGTAAGGCTGCGACACCGCTGCGTGCGAACTACCTGCTGCGCGCGGTCGTTGTCGGTCCCGGTACGCACACGATCACGTGGCGCTTCGAGCCGCGGCGCTGGCGGATCCTCGTCGGCAGTTATCTGCTCGCGCTCGCGGTCATGCTCGCCGCCGCCGTAGTCCCACGACGACGACGAGCGCCAGCAGCAAGCTAGCCGGTGAACCGGTCGTGTCGCAGCAGCCGGCGGACGGCGGTGGCTCCGGTGGTGGCGCGGTGCAATCGACGGGGGCTGGCACGGGGCGCTCCGCTGGTGTCGGCACGAGCGCACGCACGGTGCCGTCGTAGGACGCGGCGATCAGCCAATCGCCGCTCGCCGCGAGCCCTGCGAGCACGGGCACCCCGAGCGACGTGTGCCACATGACGCTGCCGCTATGCAGCTCGAGCGCGCTCAGCTCGCCTGCGGTGTCGACGGCCCACACGAGATCGCCGGTGATGATCGGCGCCGCGGCGAAGCCGGACTCGCGTGCACCGCGATAGTGCGTGGTGCGCAGTGGGCTCGGCACGCCGGCATGGCGCCACAGCTCGACGCCGGTCAATGCGTCGAGTGCGACGAGATCACGATACAGCGTTGGCACGACCAGGACGCCCTGTGCGTAGGCAGGCGTGCCGATCGTCGCGTTGCCCCACTCGAACCCTTTGCTGTCGAGTGCGGTGCGCCAGCGCAGCTGACCGGCGAGGTCGAGCGCTGCGACGGTATCCGCTGCACTGACCGTGTAGATCGTGTCGCCCGCGATCACCGGCGACGCGTTAATGCCGATCGTGTCGAAGTCGTTGCGGCTCCACAACAGCTTACCGGTCGCACGATCCCACGCGAGCAAGCCACCAACCGCGCGCTCGAACGTGCCGACGACGATGCCATCGCCGATCGCGAGCGCCGCTGCACTCTGGCTATTGCGGCCGGCGGGAACCGGATCCGTCGACCACAGCGGTGTGCCGGATGCGCTGGCGAGCACGGCAAGTGCACGCTGATTGCCGACGAGCACGTCATCGTGGTCGACCGCCGGCGGCGCGAACAAGGCCGCGGCTTCCGGTTCGAACTCGGTCGACAGCTCGTACCGCCAGCGCTGTGCGCCGGTCGTCGCATCGAGTGCGAGTGTCAGGCCATCGATCTGCGTCGCGACCACGGTATCGCCCGCGATCGCGAGGCCGCCGCGTACCTGCACGGGCGTCGGCACGCGCCAGCGCTGCGCACCGGTCAACAGATCGAGCGCGACCACGCCGCCGGACGCACCATCGCCGAGATCGGTGACGGTGACGAACACGAGGCCCTGCGCGATGACGGGGCTTGCCGAGAGTACGTGACCGCCGACAACCGATGCCCAGCGCGTGACGAGTGGCGGCACGACCTCGTACGGGCGCGTGCCGACGTGGGTCGCGTCGCCACCGAGCTGCGGCCACGCGGGACCGGGCAATGGCGGCGGCGGCGTTTCGCAGGTCTCGACGGTGAGTGTCGTGGTCGCGCCCGCACCGCTCTGCGCGTTCGCCTCGACGACGATCGTGTGCGGACCCGGCGCGAGCGGGGGCAGCTCGGCGCGCCAGTTCCAGCCGCCGGCAGCGCGCATTGCGATCGGCGACGCGCAGTCGACGCGCGCCGTGATGTTCGTCGTGCTGGCATCGAGCTCGGCGGCGACAACGAGCGCGGCACCACGCGCGGGGGCGCACGCACCACGCGACGGCGACACGATCGTGACCAGCGGGGACTCGACGGTGCTGCGATGCACCGAGGTCAGGCGGCCGTGATCGAACGTGATGACGCGGTAGCCGCCCGGCGTGAAGTCGAGACCGCCCATCAACATCGGCTGCGTGTTCAGCTCGATCAAGCCGCCGTGATCGACGACGCGATTGCTGTGCGCGTGACCGGTGAGCACGTAGTCCACGCCGAGCTCGCGCAGCGCATCGATCACGGGTTCGCTCGGTGGTGCGTGCGTGAGCGCGACGATGGTCATCGTGCGCGGCACGCGCTGCAGCTCGGCGCCGAGATACGTGCGGATGTCGGTGTCGTTCATCGCCATGTTCCACACGACGAAATGGGTGTCGCCGATGTCGAAGCTGTAGTTGTCGGGGCCGAAGTGCTTGAACCACGCCGCGCCGCCGTCGTACCAGTCGTGATTGCCAGGCACCGGAATCCACGGCACCTCGAGTCCCGCGAGCGCGGTCTCGACGAGGTCGAACTCCTGATTGCTCTGCGTGATGTCGCCGAGGATCGTGAAGAAGGCAGGCGCCGGATCGGTCGCCGTCGCATTGGTCGCGGCGAGCGCGAGGTCGGCGGCGGTGATGTACTCCTGCGTGATCGGCAGGTGCGTATCCGACGCGACGACGAACGAGAACGGGCCGCGCACTGGCGTCGCGAGCCGATGGAGCGCGAGATCGATGTCGGCGGCACCGTCCCAGCGCCCCCATACCGGCCCGGGCGTGAACCCATCCGGCACGCGTGCCCAGACGATGCCGCGCGCACCATCGACGACGTCGATGTCGAACTGACCGGCCGCGTCGGTGACGACGAAGCGCTGGACGCCGAACGCGACCACAGCGTTTGCCACCCCGGCCTCGCCGGCCGACGGCACGCCGTCACCGTTGGCGTCGTCGAACACGAGCCCGTGAATCGTCGCAGCCTGGGCCGGCGACGCGCTCGCCACCCCAATCGCTATGACTACGGCGAGCAGGAGCCGCACGGGCTCTCATTATGCGGGACGAAGCCCCCGCTGGCACCAGCGGATTTCCTATGATCTGGAGCGCGCATGCTATCCAGCCTCTCGATCGTGGTCCCCGCCTTCAACGAGGCGGCATCGATCGCGGCCACCGTCGGCGACGCCCTGCGCATCGGGTCCAGCGTCGCTCGCGAGCTGGAGGTCCTCGTCTGTAATGACGGTTCGCGCGACGATACCGGCAAGATCGTAGGCGAGCTGGCGGCGGGAGACGTCCGCATCCGCCTCTTGGACCGTCCGCAAAATGCCGGCATCGAAGCGTCGATGCGGGCGCTGTACGCGAACGCGCGGTACGACTGGGTGTTCCTGATGTCCGCGGACCGCCAGTGGCCGATGGCGTCGCTCGTCGAGCTCGCGGGCGCGGCGGAGCGCGGTGCCGACTTCGTGATCGGCGTGCGCCCCGCTTCGCGCAAGCGCGCGGTCTACACGCCGTATCGCCGGCTCGTGTCGTGGGGCTATGAACGGATCGTGCGCGCGCTCGGTGCGCCAGGTGGCGATCCTGGATCGATCAAGCTCGCGCGGCGCGAGCTGATGAACACGGCAGTGGCATCGCGGGGTGTGTTCGCGGAAGGCGAGCGGTTAATTCGGGCTGCGCGGTCGGGCGCGCGCGTCGTCGAGGTCGGCGTGGAGTTCACGCGGCGTGGTGCAGGCAAGGCGACCGGAGCGCGGCGTGATGTTGTCGCGCGAGCGCTTGTCGATGCCGCGCGCGTGACGACGTCACTGCTCGTCGGCTGGCCACGCCCGAAGCAGCCGAAGTCCGACGTATGAGGTGGTTGTGGCTCGCTACCACCGTCGCGAAGCGTCGCGCCTAGAACCCAAGCACGGACTGCGTCCAGTCGGCGCCCCACAGCTCGCGCGCGACTTCACGAAGCGGCTCCGCTTCCGGCATCGTGCGCAGCTTCGTCGCGTACTGCTCCTGTGTGTCCCACTCGAACTGGGTCATGTTGTGGCCGGCTTCGTAGAGCGCCATCGCGCGCTTGATGTTCCATGCGGTGAAGCAACGAAACTGCATGTTCGTGGCGTAGTAGGTCGGATCCTTCTGCTTCGCCGCCTTCGCGGTCGCGATCGCATAGAGCGTGAACTCGAGCGGACCCATCACGGCATCGGTCCATTCGCCGGTGTAGATGCCGGCCTGGACCTGGCCGACGCCGACCTCGGCGCCGTTGACGTACGCGGTCCACTCGTCGAACACGTAGAGCGGCGTGTCGTCCCACTCGGTTTGTTGCTCGAGATAGAGGTTGTAGCGAGGACCACGCAGCGCCGTCACGATGAACGGCTTGATGTCGGACTTGCGCATGTTCGGTTCGACGACGAACGCCGCCTTGTTGCCGAGCACGTAGAACGCGTTCACGTGACCGGGCGGTGCTTCGTAGTTGCGTAGGTGCGCCTGGATGCCGTGCGTCGTCTCGTGGCCGGCGGTGATCGGCTCATCGAACCAGTAGGTGTCGCCGTATTGCGCCGGAATGTGGCGCGCGATGTCGGTCAGCTGGGTTCCCCAGCTCGCCTGGCCCAAATTCGGTTGCTGCTCGTTCCACGTAAACCACTCGACGCACGCCGTCGGATCGTTGGCCGCGGGTCCGTCGGGTTCCTGGCCATCGGCGGAGACGGCTGCATCGACGCCATCGTCGTCGCCTGCGGCGGGCGGCTCGTAATGGCACGCTGTTGCGAGGACGAACACCCCTGCCAACCATTGTTGACGCATAGTCAACAAGTCGCGCCGCGCGCCCGTTCCGGCAAGATCGGTGGGCTGACAGCCGCTGAGCTGAAGCGCGATTCGGCGCCTCGCTCAGCGGTCCGCGATCACGAACCAGTCGCCGTCGATCAACGTAGCCAAGCCGCCGAGCAGGCGTTCGAGCGGACCCGCGTTCGGGAAGAAGTGCAGGTGGTAGTCGATCGTGTAGCGGTAGTAGCGCTGGCAGGGCACGACGACGAGCACGCGCCTGCCGACCCGGCGCAGCTCTGCCGCGGCGCGCCACAGATCCGGGATGTGCTCGAGCGTGTGCGAGCACACGACGGTGTCGAACGCGTCGTCTGGAAATGGCAGGTCGGGCAGACCGGCGAGCGCGACATCACAGCCGGCGCGGCGGCGGGTCTCCTCCGCGGAACCGAGCGTCACGTCGACCGCGACGACGTCGTGCGCTGCGCTCAGCCGCAGCCGCTCGGCGATCATGCCGTTGCCGCAGCCGACCTCGAGTACGCGGCCGCGGGCGGCGCCGACGATCGCGTCGATCTGTGCGGGCGTGGTGTCGGTATCGCGAAACCGCGCGCCGCCCTGGGCGAGCCGGTCGTACGCCTCGGCAATTTCCCGATCGCTGAGGTGAAACGCGTGCTGTTTGAAGTCGATGTCGAAGTTCGGGCCATGGACGAACCGCGCGAGCACGCGGTTGAGCGGCCGCCATTCGCGCACGACCGGAGGCAGCCAATCGTCGAGCAGCACGCGCACCTTCGAGGTGACGCGGCGATCGAACAGACGCTTTGGCAGGCGGTCGGCCACGGCTCACCGTACCACCCTTGACGCACCCCCCGCGGCATGTGACGGTGCCCGACCGTGAGCGCGCTGCGACTCGGCGTCATCGGTTACGGCTACTGGGGCCCGAATCTCGTCCGCAACTTCGCGCTCGGTCCGCGCACGAAGGTGGCGGCGATCGCGGAGCAGGCGCCCCATCGCCGGCAGGTCGCACAGACCGCGTACCCGTACATCAAGATCGTCGAGGATGCCGGCGCGCTGATCGCCGACCCCGACATCGATGCGGTCGCGATCGCGACGCCGATCTTCACGCACTACGATCTAGCGAAGCGTGCACTCGAGGCCGGCAAGCACGTGCTCGTCGAGAAGCCGCTGACGCCGAGCGTCGCGCAGGCAGAGGAGCTCGCTGCACTCGCCGCGAAGCAAGGCCGCGTGCTGATGGTCGATCACACGTTCGTGTACACGGGCGCGGTCAAGAAGATCCGCGACCTCGTCGCGAAGGGCGAGCTCGGCAAGATCCTCTACTTCGATTCCGTGCGCATCAACCTCGGGTTGTTCCAGCCCGACTTCAACGTGATCTGGGATCTCGCGCCGCACGACCTCACGATCATGGATTACGTGCTGTCGCAGACCGTCGGTACGCAGGCGCGGTGGGTGTCGGCGATCGGCACGTCGCACTACGGCCGCCACGAGAACCTCGCGTACGTGACGGTCGGTTTCGACGAGAGCGTGCTCGCGCACGTGCACGTCAACTGGGTCGCACCGGTGAAAACGCGCCGCACGATCATCGCGGGCGACAAGAAGATGATCGTGTGGGACGACACCTCGCCGGTCGAGCCGGTGAAGGTCTACGAGAGCTCCGTCGACGTGCAGCACATCGACAAGGAGTCGGCGTACGCGCTCAACGTGCAGTATCGCTCCGGGGATGTGCACTCGCCGAAGCTCGACGGCAAGGAAGCGCTCGCGACGATGGTGCAGACGTTCGCGGCCGCGTGCCTCGACGGTGCGGCATCGCCGTCGGACGCGAGTGTTGGCGTCCGGATCGTGCGCATGCTCGAAGCTGCGCAGAAGTCACTCGAGCAACAAGGCGCGAGGATCCCGCTGTGAAAGTACCGTTCGTCGATCTGGTCGCGTGGGCGAAGCCGTCGCGCGAGGAGTATCTGGCCGCGTTCGCGAAGATCATCGACACCGGCGCGTACGTCGGCGGTCCGCAGGTCGGTGAATTCGAGGCAGCGTTTGCGAGCTACTGCGGCGGTGCGCAGGCAGCGTCGGTGAAGACCGGCACCGACGCGCTATTGCTCGCGCTGCGCGCGCTCGGCGTTCGCCCCGGCGACGAAGTGATCACCGCCGCCAATTCGTTCTTCGCGACCGGTGAAGCGATCGCGCTTGCAGGTGCGAAGCCGGTGCTCGCTGACGTCGACGATGCGACGCTGCTGATCGATGTCGACGACGCCGCGCGCCGGGTGACGGCAAAGACGAAGTGCATCATCCCGGTACATCTGTTCGGCCAGGTCGCCGACATGACGCGCGTGCACGAGCTCGCGCGCAAGACCGGCATCCGCGTGCTCGAAGATTCGGCGCAGGCGCATGGCGCGACGCGTGGCAACTGGCGCGCCGGTTCGAGTGGTGACGCCGCCGCGTTCAGCTTCTATCCGACGAAGAACCTCGGCGCGCTCGGCGAGGGCGGCGCGGTAGTCTCGAACAGCGCGAGTGTCATCGACGAGGTGAAGCGCCTCCGTGATCATGGCCAGGCCGGACGTCACGATCACGTCGAGGTCGCGTACAACGCGCGCCTCGATTCGGTGCAATGCGCGTGTCTCTCGATCTCGCTCCGCCGCCTCGACGCCGCGAACGCCGCACGCCGAACGCTCGCCGCGCAGTACCGGGCGAAGCTCGCGGGCAAGGTGCGGCTCGTCGATGAAGCGCCCGACAGCAAGCCGGTCTATCACCTGATGATCGTGCGCGTCGACGCCGCACGTCGCGACGCGATTCGCACCGCGATGGGCGAGGCCGGCGTCGCAACGGCGATTCATTACCCGACGCCGATCCACCTCCAGAAGGCGTTCGCCTATCTCGGGCAGGGACCGGGTAGCTGCCCGGTCGCCGAACAATCGGTCAAAGAAATGATTTCGCTACCGATGTTTCCGGATATGACGAGCGCGCAAGTCGATCGCGTCGTCGAAGTTCTGCTCGCATCGGTATAAGGCGTGCAAACATCTAAGCTGCATGGAGCATCGGCCCCACGTCGTGGTGATCGGAGGCGGATTCGGAGGCCTGACCGCCGCCAAGAAGCTCAAGCACGCTCCCGTCAACGTCACGCTCGTCGATCGGCGTAACCACCACCTGTTTCAGCCGCTGCTGTACCAGGTCGCAACCGCAGCGCTCGCTCCGGCCGACATCGCATATCCGATTCG
>DASUFX010000514.1:0-10925 GCA_036274355.1 Kofleriaceae bacterium
GCTCGATGGCGAGCTCGACCGCGAGATCGAACGCCGACTCTGGGAGCTGGACGAGGTCGACGAGGCGCTCAACCAGCTCTCCGCCTAACGGCCATCCACCAAGCGGCTTCCGACACCGGCCCATCCACCGAGCGATTCCGACACCTTTTCGACCATCCACCAACGGCCGGCGCGCTGATACCTCTGCGCCGGCCGTTGGATGTTTCGGCCGGTGGCCCGAACTGCCAAGGCCCTGGCCCGGATCTCTATTGACCATTGTTCAATACGGCACTACGGTGCGGTCATGCTCACCGCAGTCATCGTCGGCGCTGGCTTTTCGGGACTTGCTGCAGGCGTCTACCTCAAGCGGATCGGCATCCAGGACTTCGTGATCCTCGAGAAGGCGGACCGTGTCGGCGGTACGTGGCGTGAGAACACGTATCCCGGTGCAGCCTGCGACGTGCCGTCCCATCTCTACTCGTACTCGTTCGAGCCGAACCCGAACTGGTCGCGCGCGTACGGTGGCCAGGCCGAGATCCTCGCGTACCTCGAGCACTGCGCCGACAAGTATGGGCTCAGGCCGCACCTCAAATTCGGCCAGCACGTCGACTCGGCGCGCTTCGACGAAACGACGGGCACGTGGCACATCGCGACCGCCGCGGGCGAGCGCCTCGAAGCGCGCGCGCTCCTGCTCGGCAACGGCGCGCTGCACATTCCATCGCTGCCCGACATCCCAGGCCTCGATTCGTTCACCGGCACGCGCTTTCACTCGGCGCGCTGGGATCACAGCTACGACTTCACAAACAAGCGCGTTGCGGTGATCGGTACCGGCGCGAGCGCGATCCAGTTCGTGCCGCAGATCGCACCGAAGGTCGCGCACCTCGATGTCTATCAACGCACCGCTCCGTGGGTCGTGCCGAAACGCGATCGCACGATGAGCGAGGCCGAGCGCTGGCTGTTCGAGCACGTGCCCGCGACGCACTGGCTGCGCCGCACCGGCCTGTACTGGCTGATGGAGAGCCGCGTCGTCGGCTTTGCGTACGCGCCGAAGGTCAACGAGGCGCTCGAGAAGGTCGCGCGCTACTTCCTCGCGAAGGCAGTGCCGGATCCCGAGCTGCGCGCGAAGGTGACGCCGAACTACCGGCTCGGATGCAAGCGCGTGCTGATCTCGAACGAGTGGTACCCGGCGCTGCAGCGCGACAACGTCGACGTGATCACCGATGGCATCGAGACGATCACGCCGCGCGGCGTGCGCACGAAGGATGGCATCGAGCACGAAGTCGACGCGCTCGTGCTCGGCACCGGCTTCAAGGTCACCGAGTATCTGTCATCGATTCGCGTCATCGGCCGCAACGGCGTCGAGCTCAACGACGCGTGGCGCACGTCGCTGCGCAATTACCTCGGCATCAACGTGTCGGGCTTCCCGAACTTGTTCTTGCTGATGGGCCCGAACACCGGCCTTGGCCACAACTCGATGATCTTCATGATCGAGGCGCAAGCGCGCTACGCCGCGAAGGCGATCGAGGAGCTGCGCGCGCGCAAGCTCGCGTTCATCGATGTGCTGCCGAGCACGGAGCAAGCGTTCCGCGCCGAGCTGTCCCGCAAGATGAAGAACACGGTGTGGATGACCGGGTGCCAGAGCTGGTACCAGACGCCGGACGGCGAAGTGTTCTTGTGGCCAGGTGCGACCTTCGATTACTGGTGGCGTACGCGCACCGTCGATCTTCACGCCTACGAGATGCGAGCGCTGCAAGAACCCGTGCGACGCGCTGCCTGATCGCGATACCGTGGATGCATCATGCATCGCGGCATGCTGCTCGTCTGTCTTGCGGCTTGTGGTTCGAACGAGAGCGGTGACGACGGGCCGCATCCAACGCCGGCCCCGGCGTGCACGGCCGCTGACGGCGGCGGATCGACAACGGTCACGGCGCCGAACCTCGTCTATACGCTCGCCGATCGCTACCAAGAAGCGTGGCTCGCATCGCCGGCAGTCGCCGACCTCGATGGCGACGGCACGCAAGAGATCATCGTCCCGCGTCACGAGCTCTTGCTCGTCTGGCACACCGACGGCAGCGTCGCGTGGCGCGCAACCCTGCCCGGCCGCATCTGGTCGTCGCCGGTCGTCGCCGATCTCGTGCCGAGCAAGCCAGGGCTCGAAGTCGCCGTCACGTCGCGCGATCAGATCGCGGCGTTCGATGCTCAGGGTCAGCCGCTCTCCGGTTTCCCGGTCACGTGGCGCGACGAAATGCGCTCGCTCGCCGCCGGCGACATCGATGGCGATGGCCAGCTCGAGCTGGTCGCGGTGACGTCGACACCGCTCGCCGCGAACAATCAGAAGGACATCGTGATCGCCGTCGAGATGAACGGCCAGATCGTCAGTGGCTTTCCGCCGAACACGACCGGGGCCGCTGGCTGCGACACCGCGTGCTACGTGACGGGCGGCTACGATCAGAACATCGCGCTCGGTGACGTCGATGGCGATCACATCGCGGACCTGTTCATCACGCAAGACAACGCGTACATGTCGCTGCACGCCGGCACCGGCCGCGCATTCGACGCTGCGGCGATCTTCGACAATCGCACCAAGTTCTCCGGCATCCGCTGGATGGTCGACTACGCACTCGCGCAGCAGGGCTACGCGAACGACGAAGCAGTCGACGAGCAAGCGCACTTCACGAACACCGCGCCCGCGATCGCCGATCTCGATGGCGACGGCGTCGGCGAATTGATCGCGCTCGGCTCGATCCAGAACGCGGCGCAGGACGATCGCGAGAAGGGCGTCGGGTTGTTCGTCGCGACAAAGAACGGCACGCGGCCGACCGCGTGGCTCGCGCCGCCGCGCTTCCCCGACTACAGCGGTGGTCTGTGGGACGGCACGAACAACATCGTTGCGATCACGAACCAGGTTTCCATCGCGGATCTCGATCCGGCGCATCCGGGTCCCGAGCTCGTGTTCGCGGGCTTTGATGGCCGCATTCACGCCGTCGACGCCAGCGGCCAGCCGCTCTGGCAAACGACGTACACGACGAGCGCCGACGTGTGGACCGGCGGCATCGCGATCGCGGATCTGTCGGGCGACGGCAGCCCGGAGCTCGTGCTCGCGACCTACAGCCCGAGCGGCGGCGATCTCGTGATCTACGATGCCGGCGGAAACGAGCTCCATCGTGTAGCGCTCGGTGGGCGCGGCGCGATGCCCGTACCGACGATCGCTGACGTCGACAACGACGGCGATCTCGACATCGTGCTGTCGCTGAAGGACGCGGTCGACAAAATGAAATCTGTCGTGGTCTACGAGGTCTCGGGCTCGTCGGGAAATTGCCTAGCGTGGCCGACGGGCCGCGGTAATTTCCGACGTGACGGATTCTTGCCGCCGCGCTGACGCACGACGCACGTGCGCCGTCGCTCGTAACAACTGCATACGATCGCCGCGTATCGTGTGTTCTACGCGTGGCAACCCTCTTGCAGAAATGCCGTAGCGCAACCCTGCAAAGAGGACATTCCTATGAAACGAACCCTTGGCCTAGTGTTGGCTGTCGCGCTGGTTCCCGCTATCGCGAACGCCCAGAGCGCGGACCCGTATGATCCGCAAACGCCGACGCCGACGACGCCAGACACGACATCGACGACGACCGTCGTGACGCCGCCGCCGCAACAGCCAGCGCCGGTGGTCGTCGTGCCGCCCGCGCAAGAACCACCGCGCACGACGATCGTGACGCAACAACCGGAGAGCTATGAGGTCGTCGACCAGTGGAACGCGCCGGTGTTCGCAACCGGTGCGCTCGTGTTCGCCGGCAGCTACGGCGCATCTGCGATCGTCGCTGCGAGCAGCGATCACCCGGGCGCCGATCGACTCTACGTGCCGGTCGTCGGTCCGTGGCTTGCGCTCAACGATTGGGGTGATTGCCCGATCGACGAGCCGCGCTGCGATACGAACACCACCCACAAGGTGCTGCTCGTCGCCGACGGCGTGTTCCAGGCCGGCGGCGTGATCACCATGATCACCGGCCTCCTGTCACCGACGACGCACACGGTGTATCAGCGTACTGCCGATGCGACGAAGGTCAGGGTCACGCCGACGCACAACGGATTCGCCGTTGTCGGTCGCTGGTAACTCAGAAACCGGTGGTGTCGAGCGTCGCGGCCGGTGACTGCACACCGGTGCCGCTCACACCGCCGGCCTTTGCGTGCATCACGATGTAGCCGACGCTGCCTCCCCCGCCGCCCGCATTGCCGTCGCACGTGTGGTTACCACCCGCCGTCGGACCTGCCGTGCCGATGCCACCGCGGCCACCGTTCGCGCCGTAGCTGCCGCCCGCTGCTCCGCCGCTCGCATACATCGTCGACGGCAAGCCATCGCCACCGACGCTGCCGTTCGTGCCTGGCGACGAGCCACCACCGCCGCCGCCACCGCCGTTCGCAGCGATCACGCCTGCCAGCTCGATCAGCGGCGCATCGAGATAGATCGCGCCGCCCGAGCCACCGCCGGATGCTGCACTGCCATCGTTCGTGCCGCAGTTGAGACCCATCCCACCACCTCCACCGCCCGCGTTGACCGCGCCAGTGATCGCGAGCGACGTGAACGCACTGACCTGGATCGCACCACCACCGGCGCCGATGGGCGGGGGCGTGCACGACACCGCCGAGCCGATACCACCGGCCGCACCGCCCGCGAGCACGTCGAGAGTCGGCGTGCCCCAGCTTTGGCCACCCGCGCCACCGTTCGCGAGCTCACTGCCGCAGCTTGTCGCGGTGCCGGACGCTCCGCCTGTGGCGCCGTTCGTCGCGTATGCACCGCCACCGCCGCCCGAGTCTTGTGATGCGCCCGTATGCACCCCGTCGCTACCGCGCCCCGTCTTGGTCACCGCGGTCGCGCCCATGCCACCGGGTCCCGGTACGCTGGCGTGCGCACTGCCATCGAGCAAACCGGCGATCGTGATCGTGTCCGCGATCAGCACGAGCGGTCGCGTCCCCGTGACGGTTACTGCGGTCGCCGCCGGGATCGAGATCGCGTGCGCGCGGATCACGAGCAGCTCGTCGCCCGATGGCTCCTGCATCACCATGGCGACCACGACACCCTCAGGTGCAGGCGGCTGGATCGTGCCGGTCGTCGTATCGATCGTCGTGTTCGTGAACATGTAGTCGCCGATGCCCGGCATCTCGTGGGTCGCCGGTACGTGCGGAATGTCGCGCAGCGAGGGCGCAACATCCGGAGGTACATCGTCACCACCGCCGCCGACGTCCATACCGTGCTCGAACGAGCATCCGGCCAGCGCGGCAACCACGAGCCAGCAGCGCACGGCCCTGATCGTACCTGAGGTTAGCCAAACCCGATTGCGAATTCCGGGGGTGCTCGCTAGGTTCGACCCTTCGCTATGGACAAGCCCTCGCTCGAAACCCGTCTGGATTCCGCCTGGCTCGACGCGCACTGGATGCCGTTTACAGGCAATCGTCAGTTCAAGGCCCACCCCCGCATGTTCGTCGGTGCGGAGGGGTCGTACTACATCGATACCGAAGGCAAGAAGGTCTTCGACGGCCTCTCCGGCCTGTGGTGCTGCGGCCTCGGCCACGGTCGCCGCGAGATCGCCGAAGCGATCGCCAAGACCGCCTCGACGCTCGACTACGCGCCGGCGTTTCAGTTTGGCCACCCGCACTCGTTCGCGCTCGCGAACAAGATCAAGGAGCTCACGCCAGCCGGTCTCGATTACGTGTTCTTCACGTGCTCGGGCAGTGAAGCCGCCGACACGTCGCTCAAGATGGCGCGTGCGTACTGGCGTGCAAAGGGCCAGGCCTCGAAGCGGATCTTGGTCGGCCGCGAGAAGGGCTATCACGGCGTCAACTTCGGCGGCATCTCGGTCGGCGGCATCGTCGGCAACCGCAAGGTGTTCGGCCAGGCCGTCGAGGCCGATCATCTTCCGCACACGATGCTCGCGAAGAACGCGTTCTCGCGCGGCATGCCCGCGCAGGGCGTCGAGCTTGCCGACGAGCTGCTGCGCCTGATCCAGCTCAACGACGCGTCGAACATCGCAGCCGTGATCGTCGAGCCGTTCGCGGGCTCGGCCGGCGTGATTCCGCCGCCCGTCGGTTATCTGCAGCGGCTCCGCGAGCTGTGCACGCAGCACGACATTCTCCTCATCTTCGATGAGGTCATCACCGGCTTTGGCCGCGCCGGCGCGTTCACGGGCTCCGAAGCATTCGGCGTGACGCCCGACATCCTCAACTTCGCAAAGCAGGTCACGAACGGCGCGCAGCCGCTCGGCGGCGTCGTCGCGAAGAAGGAAATCTACGACACGATGATGGCGGCCGGCGGTCCCGAGTACATGCTCGAGTTCCCACACGGCTACACGTACTCGGCGCATCCGGTGGCATGTGCCGCTGGCGTCGCAGCGCTCGAGGTGCTCCAGAAGGAGAACCTGATCGCTCGCGTGCGCGAGCTCGCGCCGTACTTCGAGAATGCGGTGCACTCGCTCAAGGGCGCGAAGCACATCACCGACATTCGCAACTTCGGTCTCGCCGCCGGCCTCACGTTCGCGGCAGTGCCCGGCGAGCCCGCGAAGCGGCCGTACGAGATCGCGATGAAGTGCCTCGCGAAGGGCTTCTACGTCCGCTACGGCGGCGATACGATCCAGCTCGCGCCTCCATTTATCGTCGAGAAGGTCGAGATCGATCGGCTGGTCGAGGTGCTCGGCGACGCGATCAACGCAACCGCGTAGTTAGTTCGAGGAGATCCGCTCGATGAGCTGCTTGACGTCGACTGGCTTGACGAAGTGCTCGGAAAAGCCAGCCTCGCGGCTCTTCTCGCGATCGGCCTTCTGACCGTAGCCGGTCAGCGCGAACATGCGCGGCGAGCTGCCGTTGAACCGGCTGCAGATCTTCGTCGCTAGCTCGTAGCCGTCCATCACCGGTAGGCCGATGTCGAGGATCGCGAGCTCGGGCTTGAACGACTCGATCAGGTCGAGCGCTTCGGCCGCGTCGGTCGCGGTCTTGACGGTGTGACCCGCGGCTTCAAGCGCCTCGGCGAGCAACATCAGTGCATCTTCGTTGTCGTCGACGAGCAGAATGCGGCGCGGCGTCGACGCCTTCGCGATGCGCCGCGGGCGCTGGTCGTGCGCGGGCGCGTCGAGTATCACCGCCGGCAGCCGCACGGTGAACGTAGAGCCTTCGCCCGGGCCGTCGCTGCGCACTCGGACGGTACCGCCGTGCAGCTCGACGAGTTGTTTGACGAGCGTGAGGCCGATGCCGAGACCGCCGGTGGTGCGCTCCGCACTGCGATTGCCCTGCACGAACAGATCGAAGATGCGTGGCAACAGCTGCTTGTCGATGCCGGCGCCGTTGTCGGTGACTTCGACCTCGACCACATCATCGCGCTCGCGCAGCGTTAGCTCGATGCGTCCGCGTGGTTCGGTGTACTTCGCCGCATTCGTCAGTAGGTTCGCAACCACCTGGGTGAGCCGCGCTTCATCACCGTCGACGCCGACCGGCCAGTTCGGCGCATCCAGCCCGAAGTGATGCCCCCGCTGCTCGAGGAGCGGGCTCGCGATCTCGATCGCCTTTGCGAGCACGCTGCGCATGTCGATGGGCTTCTTCCTGAGCTCCAGCTTGCCCTTCGTGATGCGCGAGACATCGAGCAGGTCGTCGACCAGATGCATCATGTGCTTGACCTGGCGCTCGATCACCTCGTGCTCCTTGAGCGGTGCTTCGCCGCGAAGCTTGATCAGTTGCAACGCGGTGAGGATCGGCGCGAGCGGATTGCGCAGCTCGTGCCCGAGCATCGCGAGAAACTCGTCCTTCGCACGGTTCGCCCGCTCGGCCGCAAGTCGCGCGGTGGTCTCTTCCTCGGCGCGCTTACGCTCGGTGAGATCGCGCGTGACCTTCGCGAAGCCGACGAGCTTGCCGGCGTCATCATGCACCGCCGTGATCAGGACGTTCGCCCAAAACTGAGTTCCGTCCTTACGCACGCGCCAGTTTTCGTCCTCGAACCGACCGGTCTCGGCCGCGACACGAAGCTCCATCTCGCACTTGCCGGCCTCGACGTCGTGCCGGGGATAGAAGACCGAGAAGTGTTTGCCGATGATCTCTTCTGCCGTGTATCCCTTGATGCGCTCGGCGCCCTGGTTCCACGTCGCGATGTGACCGGTCGGATCGAGCATGAAGATCGCGTAGTCGCGCACGTTCGCGACCATCAGCCGGAAGAGCTGTTCTTGGTTCTCCACTTCGTTCGGCACAACGCGGCGAGCATACCGGATCCGCGCCGCATGTCCCTTCGGACATACCGTGCGCAATCGCCTCACGTGCGCGCACGCACGGCCGCCATCAGGCGCAGTGGGTGCATCGCTCGTGACCAAATGCCTTCGCACAAGCGATCCCAAGAGGTCGACGGGAAACCGACGATCGAGCTCGAAAACCACGATCAGAACGTCGGCCAGCGAGAAAGTAGTCACGCGGGAGGCAAGGGCGGCAAACCGACGATCGGCCCCGAGACGCACGATGCGAACTACGGCCAGCGCGACACGATCGACGAGGAGGAGGAGCTGGGTGTCGACGAAGAGCTCGATATCGAAGAGAGCCGCACGTCGCGAGCGACCGGCGAGGATATCGAGGAGAGCCGCGGTGCGCGCGCCAACACGGACGTCGAGGGCAGCCGGGGTGGCCGCAACGGCGACGACGTCGAGCCCTACCTCGGCGAAACCCGCGTCATCAGCGATGACAGCGAGGTCGAGTAACGCTGCGAAACGCTTTGATTACAAACGAATCGCAGCCTACAGGCCAAACGTGCCGCGACGTACGAATTGCCCGCGGCCCTGCTTCTTCTTCGCCACCCACTGATCGTTCTCGACGATGAGCTCGCCGCGCGAGAACACCTGGCTCGGGCTCCCCGGAACCTTGTGGCCCTCGAACGGCGAGTAATCGACGCGCATGTGCAGCGTGTCCTTGCCGAGCACCTTCTCGCGTTTCGGGTCCCAGACGACCACGTCGGCGTCCGCACCGACCGCGAGCGTGCCCTTCTTGCCGTACATGCCGAAGATCTTCGCGGGAGCGGTCGACGTGATCTCGACGAACCGGTTCATCGACAGCTTGCCCTGCGTGACGCCTTCCCACAGCAGGTGCATGCGCGTCTCGACGCCCGGCATGCCGTTCGGGATCTTCGAGAAGTCGCCGCGGCCGAGCTCCTTTTGATCCTTCATGCAGAACGGGCAGTGATCGGTCGCCACGACCTGGAGGTCGTAGTTCTGCAGCCCGCGCCACAGGTGATCGTGGTGGTGCTTCGGACGCAGCGGCGGCGTGCACACGTACCCCGCGCCCTTCCATTCGTTGCCTGGCTCGCCGCGCAGGTCATCCTCGCTGCAGAACAGATACTGCGGGCACGTCTCCGCGTACGCCGGCAGGCCGCGGTCGCGCGCTTCCATCACGCGCTCGAGCGCGCGCTGCGCCGACAGGTGGACCATGTACACCGGCACTTTCGCCATCTCGGCGAGTGCGATCGCACGCTCGGTGCCCGTCGCTTCGGCGACCTCGGGCCGCGTCAGCGCGTGATAGACCGGCGCGGTGTGGCCCTTCGAGAGGGCGCGCTGGACGAGCACGTCGATCGGCAGACCGATCTCAGCGTGCATCGTGATCAGGCCGCCGAGCTCGCCGGCGCGCAGCATCGCGCGGAAGATCTGCTGGTCATCGACGAGGAACACGCCGGGATAGGCCATGAACATCTTGAACGACGTCACGCCCTCGCGAATACAGCCCGCCATTTCCTCGAGCGTGCTGGGATTCGCTTCCGTCATGATCATGTGGAAGCCGTAGTCGATCGCTGCCTTGCCTTCGGCCTTCGCGTGCCACGCGTCGAGGCCAGCGCGCATCGAGCTGCCCTTCGACTGGATCGCGAAGTCGACGATCGTCGTCGTACCGCCGTGCGCGGCCGCGACCGTGCCGCTATCGAAGTCGTCCGACGCCGTGGTGCCACCGAACGGCAGCTCCATGTGCGTGTGACAGTCGATGCCGCCCGGAATGATGTACTTGCCGCTCGCGTCGACGGTCTGATCCGCATCGCCAAGCTTCGTGCCGTGCTGCACGAGTGCGGCGACCTTGCCGTTCTCCAACCATACGTCGGCTGCGAACGTGTCGCTCGCGGTGACTACGGTGCCGTTCTTGATGAGCGTCCTTGTCATGACCGCTTTCCTTTCCCTTTTGCTTTCGACTTCGCCTTCGGCTTGTCGACGAACCAGAACTCGTCGTCGGTTTCGCCGATGACCGCCTGCTTGCCGGCGATCGCCGCGATGTGCTCGGCAAACGCGAGCAGCTTGTTCTGGTCGCACGGTCCGACGACGTGAAAGCGTTCGAGCGTGTGATCGTCGACCCGCTTCGTATCGCCGGCGACCGTCAACCCTTCGATCGACGCGCGCCAGCCGCTGCCGAGCCTGCCGGCTGGCAGCTTCGCGACGAGCCCGAGCTGTTTCGCGGTCGCCTTTAGCGCGAGCAGTACTTCGCTGTGCGTGGCGTACCGCGACTGGCCGGGTTTCGATGAGCCCGGCCTGATTTCGTACCGGTCACTCATCGGCTTAGCGATCTTCGGTGAGGACGCCGTACGAATCGGGACGGCGGTCGCGGAAGAACTGCCACGTGCGGCGGACCTCCTCGATCATGTCCATCTCGAGCTCGCCAACGACGAGCTCGTCCTTGTCCTCGCTGCCGCACGAGATGATCTGACCGCGCGGATCGACGAAGTACGAGTTGCCGTAGAACTTACCGATGTTCCACGGTGCCTCGGTACCGACGCGGTTGATCGCGCCGACGAAGTAGCCGTTCGCGACCGCGTGCGCGGGCTGCTCGAGCTTCCACAGGTACTGCGAGAGCCCCGCGACCGTCGCGCTCGGGTTGTAGACGATCTCCGCGCCGTGCAGGCCGAGGAGCCGCGCGCCCTCGGGGAAGTGGCGGTCGTAGCAGATGTACACGCCGAT
>DASUFX010000515.1:0-5215 GCA_036274355.1 Kofleriaceae bacterium
CGATCGTCGCCGAGCGCTCGGCGCTGGCTTGCAGCTCCACTGCATCACGCTGGATCGGGGTCGCGACGGCATCGTCGTGGGTACCCGACGCGCGAACGCCGAAGAACACGCCCGTCACCATGAACGCGCCTCCGGCTCCCATCGTGATCCACGGTCCATACTTCTCTAGTGGCGTGCGGGTGTCGATTGGTGGCGGCGGATTGCGTTTTCGCTCTTCTTCCTCACGCTTGCGCCGCTCCTCGTCCTCGGCCCGGCGCCGCTCGTCTTCGGCGCGTTGCCGCGCGTCCTCCTCTTGCTTGGCGATCTGGGCCTTGAGCGTCTCGACGCGACGCTCGATCGCAGCGCGATCTTTGATCTTCTTCGCGACCTTCAGGTATTCCTCGTAGGAGTCGACGGCGGCCTGCATGTCGCCGAGGCCCTCCTGGGCGCGGCCGAGGTTGTAGAGCAGCTCGGGCTCCGGATAGAGGCCGTACGCTTCGCGGAGCAATTCAGCGGCCTTCTCGAATTTTCCAGCCTTGTAGGCCTTGTCGCTGTCCTCGAAGAGCTTCAGCGCCTTGTCGCGATCATCTGCATGGGCCGTAGTGGCCCACACAACCAACGTCAAAACGAACAAAACCCGCGGCATCGCTAGCGTATAATCGAGCCTAACATGGCCGGGGCCGAGGCCAGAGTCGCACCCCTCCCGTCGCGAATCGGCCGGCACGCAGTTGTCGGTTACATCGCGACCGGCGGTATGGCCGAGTTGTTTCTCGGCAAGGAGCCCACCGGTAAGCCGGTCGTCATCAAGCGGATCCTGCCTCACCTCGCGCGGCAGACGACGTTCGTCTCGATGTTCATCGACGAGGCGCGCATCGGTTCGCGCGCGAAGCACCCGAACCTCGTCGAGGTCATGGAGCTCGGCCAGGTCGGCATGGACCTGTTCCTCGTCATGGAGTACCTGGTCGGCGAGAACCTCGCCGGTCTCGTACGCCGTCTGACCAAGCGCAAGGAGCGCATCTCGTACGGGCTATGCGCGTACATCATCGCGGAGGTCTGCGACGGCCTGCACTTCGCGCACGAGCTCAAGGACGACGAGAGCGGCGATCCGCTCGAGCTCGTGCACCGCGACGTGTCGCCGCAGAACGTGTTCGTGACGTACGGCGGCGACGTCAAGCTGCTCGACTTCGGCGTCGCGACGGCATCGCAGCGGCTCACACAGACCGCGAGCGGCGAGGTCAAAGGCAAGTACGCGTACATGTCTCCCGAGCAGTGTCGCGGCGAGCCGCTCGATCGACGAAGCGACATCTTCTCGCTCGGCACCGTGCTCTACGAGCTGACCACGCTGCGCCGGCTGTTCAAGCGACCGAACGAGCTGCAGGTGATGCGCGCGATCACCGAGGATCCGATCCCACGGCCGTCGCGCGAGATCCCGGACTATCCGCCGGCCCTGGAAGAGATCTGCGTGCGCGCACTCGCTCGCGATCCAGAGGAGCGGTACGCGACCGCTGCGGAGATGCGCGAAGACTTGTTGAAGGCGATGCCGCAGCTGACGCCCGACGGCGATCCGCATGAAGCGATCGCATCGAAGTTCGCGCGCATCTTCAGCGACCGTATGACGCAGAAGCGCGAGCTACTCGAGCGCGTGCGCCGCGGCGGCGAGCTTGGCGAGCTCCTCGCGCCCGAAATCGATGTCGAGGTCGAGGTCCCGATCGTCAGTCATGGCGACGCGACGCCGCTGTCGGACATGCGCCGGCAGACCGAGCCGGTGAAGCGGAAGAAACGCACGCGCAGCCGCTACACCGGCTTCGTGATCGCGTTTGCAGTCGCGATCGCCAGCGGCGCCGGCATCGGCGCGTACTTGCGAACGCGTTCGCACGCGGTCCATCAGAAGCAGGAGAAGCTCGCAGTCGTTCAGCTCCCGACGCCGCCCGCTCCGGATCCGTCACCGGTCGAGGTGAAAGTGCAAGGCGTCGAGGAAGTCGCGCCGGTCGACGAGTACATCGTGATCAGCGTCGACACCGATCCGGATGGTGTGAAGGTCAAAGTTGACGGTGAGTCACGCGGCGCTACTCCGATCGATGTCCGAGTGAAGCGCGGCGAAACGCCACTCAAAGTCGAGCTCGCGCAAACCGGATTCGATACCCACCAGCTCGACGTGATCCCGGATCGCGATCAGCGGCTCTACTTCGCGCTGATGAAGCAGCAGAAGAAAATCGTACCGGTGAGAACCCCACCGAAGACCGAGCGCAAACCAGGCTTCCGCCGGTTCGATTAGCGGCATGTACTTTTGTGCATGTTGTCAGGCGTTTTCGTAGCTAGAGGCCCGGGTTGGCTGGCGATCCGCGAACCTAGGGTCGCACTGCTGCAACAGTGCGTTTGTGCCCTTTTGGCCAGATGGGCTTCCGAACGTCAGCCATCTCGCGCTTCTATCACCGCGCGCTGATAGCGCCCCGATCGTATGCTTGGGGAGTCGGAATGGGGAATAACGACGAAGACGACACGACTGCGAGCCCAGTCGCCGCTCCCTCCGACGAAGATTCCGAGCTGTGCGCACTCGTCAGCATCGACGGCGTAGTCACCACGCACGTGTTGCCCCACTTCGGCATGATCGACATCGGGCGCGGTTCGAATTGCGACATCGTTATCGAGCACCCATCAGTATCGCGGCATCACGCAACGCTGCAGGTGAAGCCGCTCGTGATCACCGACGCGCAGAGCCGCAACGGCACGCGCGTGCGGGGCAACTCGCTCGCGCCCGGCATCTCGGTGCGGCTGGAGATCGGCGAAGCGATCCAGCTCGGCCAGGCGACCGTGCTCATCCATCACAAGCGGCTCGTCGAAGAGACGCCGGGCCTCGCGACGGCACGCACCGTCGACGCGCTGCTGCGCCAGCTCGAGATCGAGTGCGCACGCTCGGCGCGGAGCGGATCGCCGTTCGCGTACGTGCGCGTGCAGATGGAGCGCGGCGAGATCAGCTACGAGCAGCTGCGCGCGACGATGCGGATGACCGACGTCGTCGCAGACGATCACGGAAGCTTCCAGCTGCTGTTGCCCGACACGCCGTCGGATCAAGTAGCCGGCGCGATCGCGCGGATCACCGGCCTGCTCGGCCAGCGCAATGCCGAGGCGCGGATCGGCGTCGCACGGTATCCCTACGATGGCACGACTGCCGAGGCGCTGGTCGCGCGCGTGTGGGAGCAGCTCGAGGGACCGCAGGTGCGGAGTGCGACCGAGATGGATGCGGTCCGCGCGTTGATCGCGCAGGTCGCAGTGTCGGACGTCTCGGTGCTCATTTACGGCGAGACCGGCGTCGGCAAGGAGCTGTGCGCCGAGATGCTCCACCGCCAATCGCGGCGCTCGAACAAGCCGTTCGTGAAGCTCAACTGCTCGACGATCAGCGAGTCGTTGATCGAGAGCGAGCTGTTCGGCCACGAGCGCGGCGCGTTCACCGGCGCGACTGCCGCGACGCAGGGCCTACTCGAAGCCGGCGATGGCGGCACCGTCTTCCTCGACGAGATTGGCGAGCTGCCACTGCCCGCACAAGCCAAGCTCTTGCGCGTGCTCGAAGAGCGCGTCGTTCGTCGCGTCGGCTCGACGGTCGGCCGCACGCTCGACATTCGCTTCATCGGCGCCACGAACCGCATGCTGCCCGAAGAGATCGACGCCGGCCGGTTCCGCCGCGATCTCTACTACCGGATCAACGGCGTGACGGTCACGATTCCACCGCTGCGCGAGCGGCAGGGCGAGATCGCAGGTCTCGCGCGCGCGTTCGCCGCAAAACCGCGCACGAACTCCGTGCCGACCGATCTCGAGGACGACGCGCTTGCAGCGCTGCAGCGTCACCAATGGCCCGGCAACGTGCGCGAGCTCCGCAATACGATCGAGCGTGCCGTGCTGTTCGCCGCCGGCGGCCCGATCAAAGCCGAGCATCTGACGCTGCAGGAGGCACAGCCGCCGAGGCGCAGTTCGGGCGTGACGATCCCGATCGAACGCCTGTCGTCGTCGGATATCACGACGCTCGACGATTCGCGATTCGGCGATGGTCGCAGCTCCGATTCGCGGCTCGCCGACTCGATCGCGGAAGTCGAGCGCCGCCGCATCCTCGACGCACTCGAGCGGTGTGGTGGCAACCAGACGCGTGCCGCGCGCATGCTCGGGATCTCGCGTAACACGCTGCTGTCGCGGCTCGATGCTTACGGCCTGCCGCGCCCGCGCAAGACCTGAACGAGCGCGAGCAAGAGCAGCACCGGACTGGCATCGCCGCGCGTTGCGTTGCACCAGCCTTCGTCGGCTTTCACGAAGCACGCCTCGCCTGCATCGCTCGCGCGCTGGCACGTCTCGTCGCCGGGACAATCGAAGCCGGGCAGATCGCTGAAGCAGCGCGTCGTGCAAACGCGGCTGCTGCTGTCTTTCGGTGCGAGACAGAGTCCGCCGGCGCAATCGCCGTCGCTCTTGCACGCCGAGCCCTCGGCGCCGGGACTTGGTGCAGGATGACGGCAGCGTGCGTCGCCAGCGACGGTGATGCATTCCAGGTCGCCGGGACAGCCGCCGACACACGATGGTGCGCAGAACGACAAGCGATCATCGTCGGTCGCGGGCAGGCAAGTGCCAACCGAACAGTTCGCGTCGTACCAGCAGCGGTCGCCTGCGCCGGCGCCACCTGCGCTCGTGCGCGCGACAGTGTCGAGCACGAAATCGCTGTGCACGTCGACGCGCGTGTAGCGTGCGAACTGCGTGCAGGTCGGATCGCCCGATGACGTCACGCCGATCACGCGTTCACCACTGCCGGCGTCGAACAGCGCAGGTCCGCCGGAGTCGCCTTCGCATGCCTGTGCCGGTGCGGCGTGCACCGAGATCCGAAGCTCGTCGATCGTGTCGATCTGCGACGTGCCCGTGCGGCGCACGGCTGGCGTGGTGTCGTTTACAACGGTCCAGCCGTAGCCGACGGCGCGGATCGTCGAGCCGACTGTCGCGTCGAGCGTCGGCGAGATCGAGATCGGCGCAACCGCGAGCGGCGGATCGACGATCAGAATGGCGATGTCGTGATCGAGCGTGTTCGCGTCGAAGTCCGGATGCGGAAACGCCGCCAGCGCGCGTTGGCGGGTGGCGGCGGCGAGCGTGTCACCGACGGCGACGTCGAGCAGCTCGGAGTCCAGGCAGTGACCGGCGGTAAGGATCGCGTGCGGCGCGATCACGGTGCCGCTGCAGATCAGAACGTCGCTGTGCGAGAGCGCGA
>DASUFX010000516.1:0-2969 GCA_036274355.1 Kofleriaceae bacterium
ACCAGAAACTATGGACCGGTGTCAGCGTCGCAGGAAAGCTCGATCACGAGCTCGTCGATCTCGGCACCATCATGATCCCGGTCGCGGAGCAGTAGCGCATCGCGTCACGCGCATCATGTGAGCGGTGCACGTTGATCTTCGGAGGGCGCGAGACGATGCTGCGCCCATCCACATGCGAATCGGCGTTCCCAAAGAGATCAAGACTCAAGAATTTCGCGTCGGCATGACGCCCGCGGGCGTCGCGATGCTCGTGCAGCGCGGCCACACCGTGCTCGTCGAGCAAAACGCGGGTAGCGGCTCGGCGATTTCCGACGAGGCGTTCGTCAAGGCGGGCGCGAAGATCGTCGCGACACGCGAAGAGGTGTGGGCGGCGGACATGGTCGTGAAGGTCAAAGAGCCGATCGCTCCCGAGTTCGCGCTCATGCGCAAAGACCTGCTGCTCTTCACGTACCTTCACCTCGCGGCGGCGCACGAGCTCGGCAAGGAGCTCTTGAACCGCGGCGTCAACGGCGTCGCGTACGAAACGATCGAGCCGACGCCCGGCGATCTTCCGCTGCTCACGCCGATGAGCGCGGTCGCTGGCCGCATGGCGGTGCAAGCAGGCGCGACGTACCTCGAGCGCGAGCGCGGCGGTAAGGGCGTTCTGCTCGGCGGCGTGCCGGGCGTGAAGCGCGGCCGCGTCACCGTGATCGGTGGCGGCGTCGTCGGCTCGAACGCGGTGAAGATGGCGGTCGGTCTCGGCGCGAACGTCACCGTGCTCGACGTCAATCTCAAGACGCTCGCGTACCTCGACGACATCTACGCGGGTCGCGTGTCGACGCAGTACTCGGATCCGCTCAGCATCGAGCGCGCGTGCGTCGAAAGCGATCTCGTGATCGGCGCGGTGCTGCTGCCCGGCGCGCGTGCGCCGCGGCTCGTCACCGAGAAGATGATCAAGGAGATGGAAGCGGGCTCGGTGATCGTCGACGTGTCGATCGATCAGGGCGGCTGCGTCGCCGGCGCGCGCCCGACCACGCACGACCACCCGACCTACGTCGTCCACGACGTCATCCACTACATGGTGGCGAACATGCCGGGCGCGGTGCCGCGCACGTCGACATACGCGCTGACGAACGCGACGATCAAGTACGTCATCACGCTCGCCGACAACGGCCTCGAGAAGGCCGTCGCCCAGGTGCCGCACATGGTGACCGGCATCAACACGTACAAGGGCACGATCCCGCATTCTGCGGTGGCCGATGCGCTCGGCGAGAAGTACACGCCGTTCCGCGTCTAAGTTAGTGATTTTTCTCAGGGGAATCGGCCAGGAAGCGCCTGGCCATTTTCTCGGGAACAATGTCGGCGTGGAGGCAGGTAGAGAACCTGAATGCTCGCCGTGAGGCAAAAGCGCAACGAGTTCGAGAGGCAAGCTCTCGTGCACGTGGACGCATTGTACGGCGCGGCCTATCGCCTGACGCGGAACGCGCGCGACGCCGAGGACCTGGTTCAGGACTCGCTGCTGCGCGCGTACAAGTTCTGGGATTCGTTCCAGCAGGACTCGAACTGCAAGGCGTGGCTGCTCCGCATCGTGACGAACACGTTCATCAACGAGTATCAACGCAAGAAGCGCTCGCGCGAGGTGCTCGACGCCGCGACGGCCGAGCAGGACGCCACCGATGGCGTGCTCGTGCACACGACCGCTCGTGACAAACAATCGCCCGACCAGGCGATGTTGCAAGCAAGCGTGAGCGACGACGTGCAGCGCGCACTCGAACAATTGCCTGATGATTTCCGTACCGCTGTGATTCTCTGCGACATGCAGGGCCTCTCCTACAAAGAGATCGCTGACATCATGGAAACGCCCGTCGGCACCGTGATGAGCCGACTGTTCCGCGGCCGCAAGCTGCTCGCTGCAGCACTGCGCGAGTTCGCGGTGGCGGAAGGCTACGTGAAGGGCGAGAACGCGAAGACCGAAGACACGATCGACTTGCAGAAGTACCGCGCTGCCAAGGCGCGCGAGGGATCGCAATGAGCCTTTGTACGACTATCGATACGCTCGCGATGGCATATCTCGACGACGAGCTTGCCGCGCAGGAGCGTTACGAGCTCGAAACTCACCTGACCGAATGCGCGAGCTGCCGCAGCACGCTCGAGCGCGAACGCGCCGACCGCAGCATGATTCGCCGCGCACTCGCCGTACCGGCGACGCCCGATTTGCTCCGCGCGAAGATCAGCCGCTCGCTCGACGAAGCGGATCGCGCAGATTCGAAGGAACAGCGCCGGCGCTGGTCGTCGTACCTGTTGCCGAGCTCGGCGATTGCAGCCGCAGCCGCAGCGATCGCTCTGTTCGTCGGCGGCCAAATGCCGGCGTCGCCGAAGGTCGCGAATGTGGCGCAGGATGCGGTCAAGTTGACCTCGCGGTCGCTGCCGCTCGAGGTCCAGGGCGCGAGCACCGGTCCCTGGGTGCAGCAGCACTTCGCCGAAGACGTGCGGCCGCCGACGTTTGTCGAGCCCGAGCTGCAGGAGAACGACTCGCAGCTGCTCGGCGCGCGTTTGGCACCGAACGGGATCAACGGCCACGATGCCGCGATGATGCAGTGGCAGGTGCGGTTGCCCGGCAAGGCGCCGTTCCTCCTGTTCGTGGTCGCCGTCAACGGCATCAATGATGACGAGATGCGGGACGGAACTCCCGTGCGCGTCAACGACCGCACGCTGTTCGTGTTCGAGACGAAAGATCAGGCTGGGCACGCGGTACCGGTGGTCTCGTACGTCGCGCCGAACCGGCTCGGCTGGATGTTCGTCGCGCCCGAGCTGTCGGCGAACGACCTGATCTCGCTCGCCAGCCGCGTCAATCTCGTCGCCCCGCAGTAAACCGCCGTCGGAATCGTTCTGAACGGCCTCTCAAGGCTTCTATAAGAGGCCCCTTCTGGGAGCGGCGGTGGTAACTCGGTTACTATTGGCGGCAGGGGAATGAGCCGCCGCATCCTACT
>DASUFX010000517.1:0-5656 GCA_036274355.1 Kofleriaceae bacterium
AGCAATCGCCGTACCGTCGACGCGGCCTCGACGTTCCAACATCTCGCGTGTAGCAATGCGATCGCGGCGTGCAGGTGCGTGCACGATCGGTGCGCGACTGTCAGCGCGCCGAGTCGTCGAGTATGCATACGCGACGTAACAACGGAGACGAGAGACCGCAGTGCGAGCCCCACCACTCACCGATGTTGGTGGCGGCTACCGTCACTGCGACACTCGCGGCAGACAAGTACTTGGTTCGCAACGTCTTGACAGCGGCTTAATGCGGCGCGTGCACATCTTGATCTGGAAGGTGGTACGCCGATCGCGTGACGATTCGTGAGCGCCTGTTCGGGCGCAAGAAGGATTTTCGCGATCCTTTGATCTTCCACCGCGTGTCGCTCATCGCGTTCTTCGCATGGGTCGGACTCGGAGCAGATGGCTTGTCGTCATCTGCGTACGGCCCCGAGGAAGCGTTCAGGTCGCTCGGCGAGGGCCATCGCTACATGGCGCTGTTCCTCGCGATCGCTGTCGCACTGACGGTGTTCATCATCTCGTACGGCTACAGCCGCATCATCGAGCAATTCCCGCAGGGCGGCGGTGGTTACGTCGTCGCGTCGAAGCACCTCGGTCCCTACCCGGGCCTCGTGTCCGGTGCCGCACTGCTCGTCGACTACGTGCTGACGATCGCGGTGTCGGTCGCATCGGCAGGCGATGCGGTGTTCAGCTTCCTGCCGCCGGAGTGGCACGCGTACAAGCTCGTCGCCGTGCTCGCGGTGCTCGCGGGCTTGACGGTGATGAACCTGCGCGGCGTGAAGGAATCGATCCTCCTGCTCACGCCGATCTTCCTCGTGTTCCTGATCACGCACGCGATCGTGATCGTTGGCGCGATCGTCACGAACGTCGATGAGGCGGGCGCTGTCGCGACCACCGTGTCTGCGCAAGCACGATCAGACGTCGGCGTGCTCGGCGTTGGCGCAATGGCAGTGATCTTCATGCGTGCGTTCGCGCTCGGCGGTGGTACGTTCACCGGAATCGAGGCCGTGTCGAACGGCCTTGGCATCATGCGCGAGCCACGTGTGCGTACCGGCAAGCGCACGATGGTCTTGATGGCGACGTCGCTGTCGCTCACCGCCGGCGGCATCCTCATCGCGTACCTGCTGCTCGACGTCGACCGCGCCGCCGCCGATTCCGCACACGCAGGCCAGACGCTCAATGCAGTGCTCGCCGATCTGTTCGCGGGGCACTGGACGATCGGCGGGCTTCAGGTCGGCAAGGCGTTCGTGGTCGTGACACTCGTCGCGGAAGGCGCACTGTTGATCGTCGCTGCACAAGCCGGCTTCGTCGACGGTCCGCGTGTGATGTCGAACATGGCGCTCGATCAGTGGCTGCCTAGCCGCTTCGCATCACTGTCCGAGCAGCTGACGATGCACAACGGCGTCTACCTGATGTCGGGCGCTGCAGCGGCGGTGCTCCTCTACACCGACGGCGACCTGCGCACACTCGTCGTCATGTACTCGATCAACGTGTTCCTCACGTTCTCGCTGTCGAACCTGGCGATGATCCGCCACTGGTGGCGCGTGCGCCATCGCGAGCGCTGGCGCAAATCGATCACGATCCACGCGGTCGGCTTGATCTTGTGCGCCGGCATTCTGGCGATCACGACGATCGAGAAATTCGAATCGGGAGGGTGGGTCACGCTCGTTATCACGAGCGTAGTGATCCTGCTGTGCTTGTGGGTCAAGCATCACTATCGTCGCGTCGGCAAGGCGCTGGCGCGACTGTCCGAGGAGCTCGCGCTCGACGCAGTACCAGCGAGCGCACCGACGCCGCCCGAGCTCGATCCGAGCAAGCCGACCGCGGTCGTGCTCGCGGCTGGCTACGGAGGCTTCGGCATCCACACGCTGCTCCAGATCCCGCGCGTGTTTCCGAATCAGTTCGACCAGGTGGTCTTCGTTTCAGTCGGCGTCATCGATGCCGGCACGTTCAAAGGCGAACAGGAGATGGCGGCGCTCGATCGCCGAGTCACATCGGATCTCGACAAGTACGTCGAGCTTGCGACCAAGCACATGGGCTGGGCGGCCGCGCACGAGCACACGCTGGGTACCGAAGCCGTCGCCGAGCTCGAACGACTGTGTCGCGAAGTCCATTTGCAGTTCCCGCGCTCGGTGTTCTTTGCCGGAAAACTGATTTTTCGTCACGAGGGCTGGTGGCAGCGCGTGCTGCACAACGAGACCGCTCATGCCGTGCAGCGGCGATTGGAATTCGATGGCTTGACGATGGTTGTGTTGCCGATTCGGATGCGCGAGGCGGCCATCAAGCGCGGTGGACCGTAACTTCTGTGGGGTAGCGAACGGCAAAGTAGGCATGCAGTGGGGGACGTAGGGGGTTAACATTCTCGGAAGTGACGACGGCGGCCGCGGAAATCGGCTCGAGCGCGAGTAGCTACGAGATCTTTGGCAAGCTCGCGCGGGGCGGGATGGCCGAGATCTTTCTCGCGCGCGCCGCCACCGGTGCCGGCGTCTCGCGGTTCGTCGTGCTCAAGCGCGTGCTGCAGGAGCGCGCGACCGATCTGCAGTTCCTCCAGATGTTCCTCGACGAGGCACGACTCGCTGCGCAGCTACAGCACCCGAACATCGCGCAGGTCTACGACGTCGGCCGGCTCGGCGATTCGTACTTCTTCACGATGGAGTATGTGCACGGCGTGACGTTGCGCGAGCTCATGCATGGGCTCGAGGGTCACCCGATGCCGGTCGGTGCCGCGCTCGCGATCGCCGCCGGTACTGCCGCCGGTCTGCACCACGCGCACGAGCGGATCGGCGTCGACGGCCATCACCTCGGCATCGTGCATCGCGACGTGTCGCCCTCGAACCTCATGGTGAGCTTCGAAGGACACGTGAAGGTCGTCGACTTCGGTATCGCGAAGGCGGCATCGCGCACGCAGGAAACGCACTCGGGCACGGTGCGCGGCAAGATCAGCTATCTGTCGCCCGAACAGGCCGTCGGTGCGTATGTCGACCGGCGCAGCGACGTGTTCTCCCTCGGCATCGTGATGTGGGAGATGTTGACCGGGCAGCGGCTGTACAAGCGCGACAGCGACTACGCGTCGATGGCTGCCGTGATCGACGAGCCCGTGCCGCCGTTGCCGCCGACGGTGCCGCAGCCGCTCGCGATGATCGTGATGCGCGCGCTCGCGAAGCGGCCCGAGCAGCGCTTCCAGACCGCACAAGAGATGCTCGAGACGCTCGAGCACACGGCGTCGTCGATCGGCATGCCGATCTCGACCGCGTCGCTCTCGCGATTCGTGCGCGACGTTTTCGGACCGCGCCCCGAGCCGTGGGCGGGCCTTGCCGCGAAGGACTTGCGTGCCAGCGTCGTCACCGTCAACGCCGAGCCACTGCCGCAGCAGCTCGTCGTCCCGGTGGCGAGCGAGATCGATCGCAAGCTGGCAACCGTGATCGATCTCGCCGCAACGGGACTCCCCGTCGATCCGCGCCAGCGAATGATGATCGGCAATCAGCCGGTGATGCGGACGACACCGACGATGCGCCCAGTGCAGCGAGGGCTATCACCGCTGTGGATCGGTCTGTTTGCGTTCGTGCTCGCAGTCGGTCTCGTGATCGGCGCGCGCTACTACCTGCGCAAGAACGCGTCGTCCGTACCGATGGACGCCGGTATCTCGATCACGATGGCAGTCACCGACTACGATGCGGGAACCACCGCCGAGCCCGTCGCGCCCGTCGAGATCGATGCGGCCGTCACGCCGTCGGTGCTGCCGACGGTGACCGAACGCGATGCAGGTGTCGCCGCGGCCGTTGAGATCGAGGCGGGCGTCCCAGCCGATGCCGCCGTGCCGGCGGTTGCCGCCGTGAAGCCGCCCGCGAATCCGCCGCCGCGCCAGAAGCCGCGACCGCGGCCCGAGCCGAAACCGCGCGAGCCGAAACCCCGGCCCGACCCGAAACCACGTCCCGACCCGGCGGACGACGACGCCCCCAAGCTCTCGCCGGACTGGCAAGAGTTCGCGACCTGCGCGCAGACGAACGCGGCAAACCAGCCGACGAGTTGCGTGATGGTCGCGTGCCGGCTGCAAGAAGACAGCAAGGCTCGCAAGTGGTTCGCGAAGGTGCCGGCGGGCCAGCGCGCGAACGTGATCGCGACGTGCAAGATCGAAGGCGTCGAGGTCGAGCCACCCAAGCAGTAAGAGAAGCTCGCAGTTGATTTCGAGTTGCGCCGCGCAGCGCGATTGCTACCGTCGACGCCTTGCGACGCATTGGGGTCCTCGCATTCACCGCGCTCGCGGCCTGCGCTGCGCAGAGCAATGAGCCAATTCAGATGACGCACGATGCGTGCGCACCGCTCGCGCTCGTGTCGTCGGCGGCGACGCAGCTGCAGCTCGACGGCCTCGCGGCCGGCCAAGCAATGTGGCGCGATCGCGGTGTGCCGGCGCTCGGTTTGCGCGCAGGCGAAACGCTCGAAGTGAGATTCGAGGACGCCGCCGGACCGTTTCACGGTCTCTACGACGACTCGCAGGGCGTCATCTACATCAACAACGACCTCACCGATCCGCAGGTGCTCGCGATCGTCATCGCGCACGAGACTGGTCACGCATTTGGTCTGCCGCACGTGCCGAAGAGCGAGCGAATCTCGGTGATGAATCCCGGCAACCTCGATACGCCACCGACCGCTGCCGATCAGGCGGAGATCGTCGCCCGCTGGGGCGAGTGTAACTGAGCACTCGCTCGCTGGCTTCAGCAGCGTCGGGGCGTGCGGCTATGCCGCCGGGTGATAGGACACCTTGCCCATTGCCTCGTACTCGGCGCGCGCGGCACGCCGCAGATGTCCGCGGTTGATGGGTGAGCCACCATCGGCAGCCAAGTAGGCGGCGCGTAGAACGGCATTCTTGATGTAGCCGCCTGTCATCACGAACTCGGCGGCCAGATCATCGAGTGCGAGCTCGCTCTCGCAGGCTGCTTGCTCGGGGATCATCGAACGCCATAGCATGGCGCGATGGGCTTGGTCGGGCATGGGAACGCGTACGTGAAATGCGAGCCGGCGCTGAAAGGCCTGGTCGATTCCGGTCTCGTGGTTGGTGGTCAGCAGCGAGATCCCCTTGAATGCTTCCATGCGCTGCAACAAGTAGTTCACTTCGAGATTCGCGTAGCGATCGTTGCTCGACTTCACTTCGGTACGCTTGCCGAACAGCGAATCCGCCTCGTCGAATAGAATGATCGCGTGCCCGGATTCGGCGGCTTCGAATAGCGCCGCGAGTTGTTTCTCGGTTTCACCGATATACTTCGACACGACGCGCGACAGGTCGACCTGGTAGAGATCGAGTCTGAGCTCGTTCGCGAGAAGTCCCGCGATCATCGTCTTGCCAGTCCCGGGTGGTCCCGAGAACAGCGCTGAAACTCCAACGCCCCGACCGACCTTGTCGCCGAAGCCCCAGGTCTCGAGTACCTGCTTGCGATGGCGGATCCGAGAGACGAGCTCGATGAGCAGATCGAACTGGTCGACCGGAAGCACAAGGTCTTGCCAGGTCTGGCGCGTTTCGATGCGGGTTGCGAGTCCGAGCAACTTTCGTTCAAGTTGGGATCGCAGTGCGAGATGAACGTCGGTCTCCGTGATCGCAGAGCGATCCGCGTTTCCCGCGAGCACCGATGACGCAGCGGCGGTCAGAAGA
>DASUFX010000518.1:0-6025 GCA_036274355.1 Kofleriaceae bacterium
CGCACGCAGCGCGAGCGGCAGCGCGACACCGTCCGTGACGAGCTGCCAGTGACCGACGTCGGTCTTCGCATAGAGGATGCGCGCATCGGGGAACCCCGTCGTCGGGAGGCCGTCGACGCGGACGGTGCTCGGCAGATAGCGATGCATCTCGTCGCTGTAGCGATCGGTCTCGTACGCGATATTGACGAAGCGGCGGTTCTTGCCTTCGCGCAGCCACGGCACGAAGCGGAACTCGCCGTAGAGCGCGTCGAGCAGCACGACGGTGTCGAGCTGTGGATTCGGTAGCCACGCGGCGAGCGTGCGATAAGCGCCGGAGTGACCGACCGCGACGAGACGTTGCGTCGGCATCGGGACGTCGACGCTGTCTTTCACGGTGCGAACGAGCGCGGTCAGCGACGGCCACACGAGTGACTCGCGCTTCGTCATCGGTGCTTGCGCGACGATGAACATCGCGTTCGTGCCCGATAGCGCGAACTGTTGCGGCAAGCGGTAGTCGGTCCACGCGTCATCGACGGTGACGAAGTAGCCGTGCACGAACACGATCGTCGCGGCGGTGGCGGCGTCGTAGTTCGCCGGAATCCAGACGTGGATCGGCCCGCGATCCGTCTCGATGCGCCAGTGCCGACCCGCGGTGACGGCCTCGTCGAGCGCGATCTCTTGCGGCGTGGGCGGCGGCGGGAGCTTGAGCGCTCCTGGATCGGCCTTGTCGGCGGCAAGCACGAAGTCCGTCAGTGACGGAACATCGCCCTGCGCTCGCGCCGCGGCGAGGACGACAGAGAGGACCGCGGCGACCTGGAAGGTGCGACCGAGGGCAGGGTACAGCACGATCCAAGTTTCACCAGATTACCGTCGGGGAGCCAGCAAAAAGCTTCGGTGGTGATCGGCCGCAAAATGCGCAGGGTCAGGTAGCTCGCGTACACGGGCGAAACGGTGCGCCGCCGCACGCTTGCCCACCGCGTCCCGTCGTGATGACGTAGGAGCCCGTGAGTCGGACCCGGCAGCTGATCGCTTCGTTGCGCGACGCGCTAGGCAGCGCCGAGCCTCTGCCACCGCCTCCCCCACTTCCGGATGTCCCACCGCCACCGGCACGGGTGTACTCGCCCCGCCCCGAGAAGCGGCCGTTTGCGGCCGAGGCCGCGAAGCACACCACCGCACTTCTCGGTATCGGGCATGTCGGTACGCGGTACGCGACCGACGTGGTGCTGCAGTTCCAGGCCGAGCTCGCCGTCGCGCACGCTGCGGTCGGCGCGCTGCTACCGGAGGACTGGGCGACGCAGAACGGTTTCATCGGCGTGAAGTCGCGCGTGACCGATCACCGCGAGTTCTTGCTGCGCCCCGATCTCGGGCGGAGGCTCGATGACGAGTCGCTGCAGATCGTCCGCGACAAGTGCGTGCGCAACCCCGACGTCCAGATCGTCGTCGCCGACGGCCTATCCGCGGTCGCATGCATGGGCTCCGGAAAGGCGCTCTACGAAGCAGTCGCAAAGGCGTGCCAGGCGCGCGGACTCTCGGTCGGCTCGCCGGTGTGCGCGCGATTTGCCCGCGTGTGGCTCGAAGACGAGATCGGCCAAGAAGTCGGCGCGAAGGTCTCGATGATCCTGCTCGGCGAGCGCCCGGGACTCGGCACGGGCGACGGGCTGTCGGCCTATGTCGTCCATGATCCGCGCTGCGGCAAGACCGACGGCGACCGCAACATGATCTCGAACATTCACGCGCGCGGAACGCCGATCGAAGATGCCGCGCGTCGACTCGCAGCGTTCGCGGCCGCAATGATCGAACAGCGCACGAGCGGCGTGACGCTCGATCTCGCACGGCTCGGTGAATCGGCCGAGCGCGCGCCGCGGCCACCGCAGGTGCGTCAGCGCCTCGTGGAGCGCGGCTCGTGATCCTCGAGCCGATCGTGCCGACGGTGCTGAGCGTGCGGCGGCTGCCGAACGCCGACCCCGCGATGATCCGCGCGTACGGCGGCGATCCCGAACGCCATCGCTCGCTCGGACTCGTGACCGTCGACCAAGACGATCCGACCTACGTCGCACTCGATGAAGCTACGAAGCACGCGCCGGTCGACGTGATCTTCGCGAAGAGCTTCTACGCGGGCGCCGCGCACGCGAGCGGGCGACTGTCGGGAGAGATCCTCGGCGTGCTCGGCGCGACGGAGCCAGAGGCAATCGAGCACGCGCTCGATGCACTGCTGCGCTGTCTGAAACACGACGCGTGCTTCTACGACGCCGACGGCAAGGGCACCGTCACCGTGTTCCCGCACGTGATCGCTTCGCTCGGCGAGTACCTGTCGAAGGAAGCCGGCCTCGCGGCGGGCGAGCCGATGGCATACCTCGTCGCGCCGCCGCTCGAAGCGTCGATCGCGCTCGATGCCGCGCTCAAAGCCGCCGAGGTCCGCGCGTTGAAAGTGATGACGCCACCGACCGAGACGAACTTCGCAGCAGCGTGGCTGACCGGCACGCTCGATGAATGCGAAGCGGCGGCCGTCGCGTATGCGGCGGCGGTCGTCGACGTAGCAGCAGCACCGAAGCGATGAAGCGCCTGGTAGTACTCGTGCTCGCGCTCGGCTGCGGTGACAACCTGCCCGATCCGGGTACGCCACACAGCGGCGGCCGGTTGCGACTCGGCTGGTGGGTGTACGCAGACGGCACGCGTCAGCTCGAGACGAGCTGGTATTACGACTCCGCGCTGCGCCAGCGCTGCGTGCCGAGCGACTGGTCCGACGGCAATCGCTACTGCGCACCCGCGACCGACGAGGCCGTTTACACGAGCGCTTCATGTACGGCAGCGCTCGGCCGCACGCCGATCGACGCGGCGCCGGCGCCGTACTTCGCGACGACGTTCTACTTGAAGGGCGAGCCGCTCCGCTCGCGCGTGTTCGAGCGCGGGCCGCAAACCGACGCGCCGCTCACGGTGTTCCAGAAGTTCAACGACGGTTGCTATCCGACCGAGCTCGGCGATGGCTTCGCGTATTTCGAGCTCGGCCGCGAGATCACGAACCTCGCAAGGCTCCGGCGCGGCGAGCCGCGGGGCGCTGGCGAGCTCGCTGTCGTCGATGACGTCAGCGACGATGGTTTGCGCGTGCCGGTCACGTTCTACGACCGCGCGCTCGGTGTCGAGTGCACCGCGGCGGCGCGCGCGAACGTCGACAGCGTCGAGTGCGCGCCGAACGACAGCGCGATCGTGTCGTACTTTCACGAGGTCGGCTGCCTCGAGCCCGAGCTGGCGATCACGGGCACCGTGCCGACGACCGCAAAGCAGTACTCGCCCCTCACGCGCTGCTGGAGCTACTACGACGTCGGCACCGAGGTGAACGCGCCGCCGCTGTACGAGGCGCTCGGTGGCACGTGCACGTCGGTGTCGCCGCCGAACGGCTCGCAGTTCTTTCTGGTGGCGGGCCTGCACCAGCTCCAGGGTGTGCTCCGGCAGCGCGAGGTGACGACGCGCCGGCTCGCGGCGATCGATCTCGTGCGCGACGACCAGCGCTTCGCCGATCCACTGCTCTACGACAGCGCGCTTGCGACCGAGTGCTGGCGCGACGAGAACGATCGGTGCGTGCCCGCGACCGACGCGACGATCGAACCGTTCTTTGCGGACTCCGGTTGCACGATGCCGCTCGACCTCGCGCTCGTGCCGCAGGGCGAGTGCGATGCGCCGACGAAGTTCGCGCGCAAAGGCGACGAGTACCATCCGCTCGGCCTGTGGTACACGAGGACGATCTTCTGGCTGTCGACCGGCGACACCTGCGGTATTTACCGGCCACCGACGCCGTTCAACGCGTGGACGGTCGGGCCCGCGATCGACCCGACAATGTTTGCGACCGCGACCCTGACGATCGACCGCTGATCGCACCCCTGATACAGTTGCCGGCGGGGCGCGATGATCAAGAACCGGACGGCGATCCTCGTTCTGCTCACCGCGCTCAATCTCTTGAACTACGTCGACCGCATGATCGTGGCGGCGGTGCTCAAGAAGATCAAAGCGCCGGTGATCGAGGGTGGTCTCGACCTGTCGAACAGCCAAGCTGGGCTGCTCGCCACCGCGTTCCTGCTCGGCTACTTCATCACCTCGCCGATCTTCGGCGCGCGCGCGGACAAGGGTGCGCGCAAGGGCCTCATCGCGCTCGGCGTCGCAGTGTGGAGCATCGCGACCGTCGTCACCGGGTTCGCCCAGACGTTCTGGCTCATGATCCTCGCGCGCGTGTTCGTCGGCGTTGGCGAAGCGAGCTACGCGACGCTCGCACCGACGATCATCGATGACCTCACGCCACCCGAACAGAAGGGCCGCGCGCTCGCGATCTTCTACCTCGCGATTCCGGTCGGCTCCGCGCTCGGCTACGTCGTCGGCGGCTTCATCGAGGCGCGCTGGGGCTGGCGCTCGGCATTCTTCATCTGCGGTGGGCCCGGCCTCGTGCTCGCGCTCAGCTGCCTCTTGATCGTCGAGCCCGAGCGCAAGCTGCGCGAGGCGAAGGGCAAGATCATCGACGGCCTGCGCACGCTCGCGAAGCTGCCGCTGTTCCGCCGCGCGGTGCTCGGCTATTGCACGTACACGGCGGCGCTCGGCGCGTTTGCATACTGGGCGCCGACGTTCATCGCCGAGCGGTTCCCGACCGAGCTCGTGCGCAAGACGATCGACGCGAGCGGCCACGAGGTCATCAAGCAGACCGCGCTGGAAAGCGCGAACTACTACTTCGGGCTCGCGACGATTCTCTCCGGCATCATCGGCACGCTCATCGGCGGTCGCTGGGCCGACAGCACGCAACGTCACCATCCGGTGAGTGTCGATACTGCATTCGATGATCCGGTCAACAAGCGCGGCGTCAACGCACTGCTTCGCATCTGCGCGATCGGCATGGTGTGGGCGACGCCGTTCGCCGCGGCCGCATTCCTCATGCCGACGCCGTGGATGTTCTTCGCCGCGGCATTCCTCGCCGAGATCGGACTGTTCCTGTCGACATCGCCGGTCAACGCGATCGGTCTCCGCGCCGTGCCGCCCGAGCTGCGCGCGAGTGCGATGGCGGCAATGATCTTCGCGATCCACCTGTTCGGTGATCTGTGGTCGCCGACCGTGCTCGGCTTCATCCTGGACTACGTGGTGGCGACGATCGCGATGATGGCGTTGCCGATCACGTTCGCGTGGTCCGCCTATCTGTGGTGGCCGCGGAGGTCGGAGGCCGCGTGAGCAGCGGCGAGCTCGACGAGACTGCAGACGCGGGCATGCAGAACGCGCCGCTCGCACTCGCGCCCGGCAGCCACCTGGGCAAGTATCGGCTCGATCGCATTCTCGGCGAAGGCGGCATGGGCGTCGTGTGGGCCGCGCACGATCCGGATCTCGAGCGCGCCGTCGCGATCAAGGTGCTTCGCTACGCACAAGCGGCACAGCAGCTCCGCCAGCGCCTCCTGCGCGAAGCGCGCGCGATGGCCAAGCTCAAGCATCCGAACGTGCTCACCGTCTACGAGGTCGGCACCGTCGGTGATCGCGACTACATCGCGATGGAGCTCGTCGACGGCAAGTCGCTCGACGAATGGCTCGCGCTCGGCCCGACGCAGGACGAGATCTGGACCGCCGTCCTCGCCGCCGGGCGCGGGCTCGCCGCCGCGCATGAAGCCGGCGTCGTTCATCGCGATTTCAAGCCGCACAACGTGCTGCGCAGTCGCGGCGGACGCGTGCTCGTCACCGACTTCGGGCTCGCGCGCGGCATGCTCGCGGCAGACGAAGCTGCCATGACGCCGCAGATCGATCTCGATCCGAAGATCACGCCGTTCGAAAACACCGTGGAAGCGAAGCCGGCCACGCCGATCCCGACGAAGTCGAGCCCGTCGCGCGACTCGGTGCTCGACTCGCCGCTCACGCAGACTGGCGCGCTGATCGGCACGCCCGCGTACATGGCACCGGAGCAATATAGCGGTGCACCTCCGGATCCGCGCACCGATCAATTCGCGTTCTGCGTCACGGCGTGGCAAGCGCTCACCGGCGAGAGGCCGTTCCGAGGCTCGTCTCTCGACGAGATGCGCAGGTCGGCGAG
>DASUFX010000519.1:0-7143 GCA_036274355.1 Kofleriaceae bacterium
AAAACTGCGAAGCGCAAGCGGCGCTAACGCACACGCCAGTAGTACGATGGGGTGAATGGCGCAGATGGCGCGTACTGGCGACCGCTATCGCGTGCTGCGCCAGATCGGCGCGGGCGGCATGGGCATCGTCTACGAGGCCGAGGATCTCGAACGCGGCCAGAAGGTCGCGCTCAAGACCATCGAGTACGACGACGTCGAAAAGGTCTATCGGCTCAAGCGCGAGTTCCGCGTGCTCGCCGATCTCAGCCATCCCAATCTCGTCTCGCTGTTCGATCTCGTCGTCGACGCCGACTCGTGCTTCTTCACGATGGAGCTGCTCGACGGTACGGACTTGCTCACGTACCTGTGGAATCGTCCCGTTGGCGACGTGATCGCGCTCGCGAGCACGACACACTCGCCGATGACGGCACCGAGCGCGCCGTCGGTGGCCGCCGGACAACTACCGACGCCGGACGGCCCGACGGACGGCGTCTCGGTCGAGGCCTCGCCGTGCGACATCGCCAAGCTGCGCGCCGTGCTACCGCAGCTCGCGCGCGGACTTCGTGCGCTCCATGCCGCCGGCAAGATCCACCGCGACATCAAGCCGTCGAACATCCGGGTGACGAGCGACGGTCGCGCCGTGCTGCTCGACTTCGGTCTCGTCGCCGAGCTCGAGCGCCGCCGGTCCGATGGCATCGTTGGCACCGTCGCGTACATGGCGCCCGAGCAATGCGCCGGTGATGTGCCGCTGACGGCAGCCGCCGACTGGTACGCGCTCGGCGTGGTGCTGTTCCAGGCGCTGACCGGTCGCCTGCCATTCGACGGCGCGCCGTCGCGCGTGCTCTACGAGAAGCAGACGCGGCCTGCTTCCCGCCCGTCACAGCTCGTACGCGGGCTGCCGAGTGACCTCGACGAGCTGTGTGCCGAGCTGCTCGAACGCGAACCGACCGCGCGGCTCGGTGGTCCTCAGCTACTGCGCCGGCTCGGTGTGAGCGATGGCGATAGCGGGCGCCTCGCCTCCGGAACGAGCCGCTCGCGCGACGGTGGTTGCGCGGGGCGCGATGCCGAGCTCGCCGCGCTAGAGGGTGCGCTCGCCGGTCTGAAGCAGCGCCGTGGTGCTCTCGCGCTCGTGCGCGCGATGTCGGGCATGGGCAAGACGACGCTCGTGGAGCACTTCCTCGAACGGGTCCGCGTATCCGATCCAGACGCCGTGGTGCTGCGCGGGCGCTGCATCGATACCGAGGACGTTCCGTACAAGGCGATCGATCACATGATCGACGAGCTCTCCGAGTGGTGGCTCGGCCGCACGCCGCGCGAAGCCGAAGCCATCTTGCCACGCGACGCGTCCCTGCTACCGACGCTGTTCCCGGTGCTCGAGCGCGTGCCCGCGATCGCCGACGCGCCGCGCACGAAGAAGGTCGTCGATCCCCAGACCCGGCGAACGCTCGCGTTCGAAGCGCTGCGCGAGACCCTGCGCAGGCTCGGCGACCGCCACACGGTGGTGCTGTTCCTCGACGACATGCAGTGGGTCGATCGCGACACCACGACGCTGCTCGCCGATCTGATGCGCGCGCCCGACCCGCCGCCCGTACTGCTCGTGCTCGCCGCGCGCGCCGACGAGAGCGAGCCGGTGCTCGACCTCGTCAAGCGTATGGACGTCGCGCCGACGATCATCGATGTCGGTCCGCTCCCCGAGCAAGCCGCGCTCGCGCTCGCACTATCGCAACTCGGCGACAACAGCGCGGAGACGGCGCGCCGGCTCGTGCGCGAAGCCGACGGCAGCCCGTTGTTCCTGCTCGAGCTCACTCGCTTCCTGCACGGCCGCAGCGTCGACGCTGTCGTCGGCAAAGGCATCGACGCGATGCTCGCCGAACGCGTCGTTGGCCTCGGCGAGAGTGCGCGTCTCGTGGCCGAGGTCGTCGCCGTCGCGGGCGAACCGGTCACGCGCCGCGTCCTCGGCCTCGTCACCGCGCTCCCGAATGCCGAGCTAACACGCCAGCTGTCGTTGCTCCGCGCCGAGCGCATCGTGCGCATGTCCGGATCGCGCGCCGACGACACGATCGAGTCCTATCACGCGCGCGTTCGCACCTCCGTACTCCACCAGCTCTCACCCGAGCGCCGCAGCAAGCACCACCGCACGCTCGCCACCGCGCTATCAGCACAAGGCAGCGCCGAACAGCTCGCGCGTCACTGGTACGCCGCTGGCGACATCGAGAACGCGTCTGCTCACGCGAAACGCGCTGGCGACGAAGCGCGCGCGAAACTCGACTTCGATCTCTCCGCGCGTTGGTACGCCATTTCGCTCGAAGGCCCGCAGTGGACGGAGGTCGAGCGCCGCGCACTGCAAACCCAGCTCGCCGATGCGCTCGCCGATGCCGGCCGTCCGCGTGAAGCAGCCGAGCGGTTCATGCTCGCCGCCAATGGCGCCGACCGCGCCACCGCGCTCGAGCTGCGTCGCCGCGCCGCCGGCTCGCTGCTGCAGTCCGGGTACGTCGCCGAGGGTCTCGAGCTGACGCGCACCGTGCTCGAAGGTGTCGGCTTGCGGATGACGAAGACGCCGCTGCGAGCGCTGTTCTCGATGCTCGTACGACGCGCATGGCTGCGCATTCGCGGCCTCGGGTTTCGCCGCCGTGCACTGTCCGAGATCAGCCAGGCCGAGCTCACCCGCGTCGACGTCTGCGAAGGTGTGTCGTTCGGTCTCGCGCTTGTCGACACGTTCCGCTCGATGGATTTCGCTGCGCGCTTCCTTCACCTCGCGCTGCGCCTCGGCGAGCCATGGCGCATCTCGCGCGCGCTCGCACTCGAAGCCGATCTACTCGCCGCGACTGCCAAGGGCACGCGTGCCCAACGCCTACTCGACAAGCTCGAGCACCTCACGCAGTCCGTCACCGATGCATCCGCACCGACGCAGCTCACGACAACCCGCGCGTTCATCGACTTCTTCATCCACAATCGCTTCCGCACCGCGCTCGGTGTGTGGACCGACGCCATCGCGAGCTATCGCGCAAACGTCGGGCGCGCCGGCTTCGAGCTCGACACCGTCAGCATGTTCTGCTGCTGGTGCCTCTATTACATGGGCGAGATCGGCGAGCTGTCGCGCCGTGTGCCCGCGATGGCCGAGGCCGCCGATCGCAACGGTAATCGCTTCACCACCGTCACGCTGCGCAGTGCATTTCCGATCGCGTGGCTCGTCCGACTCGATCCAGACGCCGTCGAGGCCGGGCTCGACAACGCGGTCGCCTCGTGGACCATGCCCGACGGCAGCTATCAGCTCCAGCACATGTTCGCGCTGTGCTCGCGGATCGAGCTCGCGCTCTATCGCCAAGACCCAGAATCGGTGACCGCGCTCATTCCCGGCGAGGTGCGCCGCGCCGAGCGCGCCCTGCTCGACCGCGCGCCGATCCAGGGTTTGCTGCTCCGCACGACGCTCGCCCGCCATGCGCTCGCTTGCGCCGCCGTCGCGCCCGCGAATTCACCACGCCGTCGCGAAGCTCTTGCGATCGCGCGCGCGGAGCAGCGCTGTTGTCGCAAGTTCCCATTGCCGTTCGCGCCGTACACGGCACAGGTGCTCGAGGGCGTGCTCTTCGAGATCGAGGGCAACACCGACGCCGCGATCGCCGCGTATCGCGAATGCATCGAGGGCCTCGATCGCCACGACACGCACCTCTTCGCGCACGCCGCACGCCATCGGCTCGGTGGCCTCATCGGCGGCGAGGACGGCGCGAAGCTGCGCGCCGACGTCGAGGCGTTCTTCACGCGAGAGGGCCTGCGCGATCCAGCCGCGGTGCTCGCGATGTTGCTGCCGGGCCCGCGCTGATCACTTCTTCGTCGGCAGGAAGTCGATATCCGGCTCTGCGCCAGCGTCGGACCGCACGCGCGGCTTGCGATGTTCAGGCTTCTTCTTGACCCCCGCATCGGCCGCGGGAGGTGGCACGACTACTTCTACTGCAGGCGCATCGACGCCTGCGTCGACAATGGGCGCTGGGTCCTGCGCCAGCGTCGGCTTGTCGTCGCTGCCGCGATCGCGATCGAAGTCACTGCCGCTGCCGGCAAACGCGTTTCCTTTGACGGTCGGCGCGCCGCTTCCACCGGTGTTCGCAGCCTGCTTGCTGCGATTCATCACGTTGAACATCACGAACGCACCGACCGCGAGTGGGATCAGCGCAAAGAACGCGACGATGGCGTAGCGCTTCGGCTTTGCGCCGCCGGGCGTCGGCGGCTGCGTCTGTGACGTGACGCCGACGATCCTACCGACCGGCGTTGGCGGGTTCGGCGCCGCGTGGGTCTCGGCGAGCTCGGGCGAGATATCTGGAATCGTGTCGGGCGTATCGGGGATCTGGATCGCGAGCGGGGTCGCCTGCTTGCCGAGTGTCGGCACGGAATCGCGCACGTCTTCGAGAATCCGGCGCATCTCGCCGGCCGTTTGCAGCCGGTCTTCCGGCGTTTTCGCGAGCAGCTTGTCGATCAGATCGCGCAATCGCGCCGGCACGTGCAGCGGCAGCGCGATGTGGACGTCGTGCATGTGTCGCGCGAGCACCGCGCTCACCGCGTTGTCGACGAACGGCGGCCTGCCGGTCAGCATCTCGTAGAGGATGCAGCCGAACGAGTAGAGATCGGCGCGCTGGTCGGAGACCTTGCCCTCGATCTGTTCGGGCGCCATGTAGAGCGGGGTACCGAGCAGTGCGTCGGTGTTCGTAACGACCGACCCGGAATCCTGGACGAGCGACTTTGCGAGACCGAAGTCGAGGACCTTGATGAGATCGCGGCCCGGCGGATCGTCGAGGATGACGATGTTCGACGGCTTCAGATCACGGTGCACGATACCTTGCGCGTGCGCGGCTTCGAGCGCATCGCACAGCTGCAAGGCGACCGTGGTGGTGCGCTTGTGATTGATGCGCCGCCCTTGACCGAGCTCGCTCGCCAGCGTGTGACCGCGCAACAGCTCCATCACGAGATAGAGGACGCCGTCGGACTGACCGAAGTCATAGACATTGACGATGTTCGGCTGGCTGAGACGGCTCGCGAGGCGCGCTTCACGCAGGAAGCGCTTCACCGCCTGGCGATCGTTCGACAGCTTCGGATGAATGACTTTGATCGCGACTTCGCGATCGACCGACAACTGCCAGCCGCGATAGACAGTGCCCATGCCGCCCTTGCCGAGCGGCGCGCGGATCTCGTAGCGCGAGTCGAGTACGCGACCGATCAGCTCGTCGCGCTGGGCCGCGAGCTTGATCAGCCGCGCGCCATCGTTCGGGCAGATCGTCGTGCCCGACGGGAACGATTGGTTGCACGCAGAGCAGTACGCTTCTTCCGCGTGCAGCTCGGTCGACGGGTCGGAGGCCGAGGGAAACGTTGGATCGCTCGGGCCGGTCATGAATCGGTGATGGTGATGGTCTGCCCCTGCTCGAGCGACACGTTGAACCAGAATACGACACTGTTCTGGTCCACGCGCTGCTCGTAATACCAGTTGCCGGTGTGTCCGCCACTGTGGGTCAGGGTCATCGTTTGCGGAATCGGCTGGGAGTACAGCCACACCGCAAATCCGGCCGGGATCCGCGGCTGCGCACCGCTCGGTTGCAGCGTGACCGGGAAGTCCACCGGATAGCCGCTCACTTGCGGATACCCGCCGTAGATGCCGTCGACCTGCGCAGCGCCAAGCGAGTTGCCGTTGATCAGCAGCTGGTGATCGTCGACGGAGAACTCCGCGATCCGATTCTCGAGCACACCGCAGGCCTCCGACGAGATGCCCATCTGCGTCGTCGTTGCCCAGCCAGCTGACGCCCCGAGCGTCCCGCCCGTGAACATGTCCTTCACGAACGCCAGGGTGCGCGCCTGGGAGGTCGGTGGCGCCGCCGCGACCCGGACGCGCGTCGGTGCGTTGATCCACGAGAACGCGATCGACGTGCCGCGCTGGGCGATGCACGTCGAGAGGCCCGGCCCCGGCATCAGCTCCTCACCGTACGTGTCGAGCGTCGCGAGGTTGCCGTCGGTGCTCGTCGCATTGTTGTCCGCGATCAGAGTCGTGTAGCTCGTGAGGAAGAACGTCGAGCTGGCTTGCCCGTTCGGCGTGCAGATGCTGCAGTCGCTCGCATCGCGCGCGGGGCCGTTGTCGACATCGTCGTAACGCGCCAACCGTCCGTCGGGGAAGAAGCTGTAGACCGTGTGTCCGGTGAGACTGCCGGCACCCGCACCGCAGCTGAGCGACTGGCTCCACGAAAGGCGGATCTGACCGACGTATGGACCATCGGCCGCGATCTCGAGCGACGGCGTGCCCATGCCGGCCTGATCGAGACCGTTCGCGCGCCACGCTGGATACAGCGCGACACCAATCCCGGACTCGTCGGCGCAATGCTCGGAGCCACCGAGCACCATGTTCTCGCGGTTCGCGCCGACGTTGAGCTGATACGGAAACAGCGAGCCGTCCTGACTGAACCGCATCTCGTAGCGCGGCGCGGTGACGATCGCACCGAGACCTGCTGGCTCGATGTGGACAAGCGGTCCGCCGATCGATGCATCCGCGTCACTGCCGTCACCGACTGCGCCGTCGTGCGGCTGGAACTCGGGCACCTTCACGCACGCGGCGGCGAGCACGCACAGCGACACCGGTACCGCCTCCCGAAAGGTCACCGAGTGAGTATCCCTGCCCGCGTGCAGCGACGCAACGATGGTACGCTCGGCGCGTGCATCGCGTAGTCATCGTGATCTTGCTCGCAGTTGCCGCGATGCAGGCATTTGCCGACGGTGGCGCGGCCGACCGTGCGGCTGCCGAGGCGCAAACACGTGCGGCGAACAGCGACTTCATCGGCGCCGCCGCCAAGTATCGCGAAGCGTTCAAAGCAGAGCCGCGGCCGGATCTGATGTGCAACGTCGGTGTGGCCTATTACAAAGCGAAGGATCTGCCGCGCGCGCAGCGCTACCTCGACCAGTGCCTGTCGATCGGCACGTCCCTCGATCGCGCGTTCATCGACAACGTCAAGAAGGTGCTCGCCGCCGTCGAGACGAAGCTCGCCGCGGGCAACTTCACGCCGGTCGATCTGCTCGTGCAGCCGCCGGCCGCCACCACGAACGTCGAGGGCGGCGTCCCGTTCGACGAACCGTTGCTCGGCTCGCGTCGCGTGTGGTTTCCATTCGGCAAGTACAAGCTCACGGTGCACGCCGAGGGTC
>DASUFX010000520.1:0-3446 GCA_036274355.1 Kofleriaceae bacterium
CGCGAAGCCGATTATTTGCAGGCGCCGCCCGCCGAGCGCGCCCCCAATGTTCTGATCGACGATCAAGGCCGGATTCAGATTTATCCCGCGCTCAAGTCCTTGGGCTCGACGCCGGTCGCGGTCATCCAGGCGACGAACGACTCGTACGTCGCCGCGGCCGAAGCGCGCCAGCTGCTAGGCCCCGACACGCCGACGCTGCGGCTCTACGAGGTCGAATCGAGCAATCACCGCTTCAGCGGCGCGCGCGACAAAATGATCGAAGACGTCGACGACGCCCTGCAGTGGATCGAAACTTCGCCCCGCGTCACGGCGCGAGAGCTTAGAGCTCCGCCAACGTAGTCTGCGGCGAGGCGGGAGCTTGCCGCTGCACCGATTGCTCCGACCGCGAAGCAAAGCGCGAGCCGAAGCGGTCGAGGTATACGAAGAGCACGGGCGTGATATAGAGCGTCAAGAGCTGCGAGAGCAGCAACCCGCCCGCCACGCACACGCCGAGCGGCCGCCGCGAGTCCGCGCCCATCCCCGAGCCGAACACGATCGGCAGCGTGCCGACGAGCGCCGCCATCGTCGTCATCATGATCGGCCGGAACCGCACGAGCGCCGCTTCGTACACTGCGCGCTCCGGTGACACGCCGGCCTCCGAGCGCAACTTCTGCAGCGCGAAGTCGACCATCATGATCGCGTTCTTTTTGACGATGCCGATCAGCATGACCATGCCGACGAACGCGTACAGTGTCACCGGCATCCCGGCGAGCCACAGCGTGACCAGCGCACCGAGCGCCGCCGACGGCAGCCCGGAGAGAATCGTGAGCGGGTGGATGAAGCTTTCATAGAGGATTCCGAGCACGATGTAGACCACGACGATCGCGATGGCGAGCAGCACGCCCATGTTCGCCGTCGTCTCCTGGAACGCACCCGCCGTGCCTTGAAAGGTGCCCGTGATAGTCGCCGGCACCGCGACCTCGCGGCTCGCCTGCTCGATGCCGCGCACCGCGTCGGAGAGCGCGTAGCCTTCGGCCAGGTCGAACGAGATCGTGATCGCCGGCAGCGAGCCCGAGTGGTTGACGCTCTGCGGGATCGTGCCGCTCGTCGCCTTCGTGACGGCGGCAAGCGGCACGAGCTTGCCCGAGCTCGAGGTGAGATACAGCGTTTTCAGCGAGCTCTGGTCGCGTTGCAGTTCGGGCAGCAGCTCGAGGATCACCTGGTATTGATCGTTCGACGCGTAGATCTGCGAAATCTGCTGACCGCCGAAAGCGTAGCCCATGGCAGCCTCGATCAGCTGCGGAGCAACGCCCAGTGCGGCGGCTCGGTCGCGGTCGATCTCGACCTCGACCGACGGCGCGGCGCGGTCGAAATCGCTGTTGACGCCCACGAAACCCGGCGTCGTCTCGAGCTTCTGCTCGAGCCGTACTGCCACCTGCTGCAGCTCGTCGAGGTCGATGCCCTGCAGACTGTATTGGTAGCTCGAGCGCGCGCTCCGGCCGCCGATGCGCAGCGCCGGAGGATTCGTGACGAACACGTTCGTGCCCACAATTCCGGCGAGCTTCGGCCGCAGCTCGCGAGCGACTTCCTCGGCCGACAGGGGGCGATCGCGCAGCGGCTTCAGCATCGCGCGCACGTTCGCGCTGCTCGACCCCGCGCCGCTCGAGCCCACTTGCAGCATCGCGCCGAGGGCGTTGGGATCGCTATTGACGACGTCGGCGACCTGCTTGCCATACTCGACCATGCGCTCGTAGGACGTGCCGTTCGCGGCCTGCACCGATATCTGTAAGATGCCGGTGTCGTCGCTCGGCAAGAAGTCTTGCGGGCTCACGAGAAACAAGCCGACGGTCGCCACGACGCTCGCGACGAACAGCCACGCGATCGTCGGCTTGTGGCGCAGGCTCCACTGCAGGCTCCGCTCGTAAGCGCGCTGAAGCGCGTTGAACGCGCTCTCGCTCACGCGCTCGAACCGGCCCGGTTTGCGGCCGTGCGAGTCGCGCAAGAAGCGCGCGGCAAGCATCGGCGTGAGCGTCACGCTGACCACGCCCGACACGAGCACGGCAATCACGATCGTCACGGCGAACTCGTGCAGCAGCCGGCCGACAATGCCGCTCATGAACACGATCGGGATGAACACGGCGGCCAGCGACACGGTCATGGACAGGATCGTAAAGCCGATCTCCTTCGAGCCCTTGATCGCGGCCGTGTGCGGCGTCTCGCCGAGCTCCATGTGCCTGACGATGTTCTCGAGCATCACGATCGCGTCGTCGACGACGAAACCGACCGACAGCGTGAGCGCCATCAGCGATAAGTTGTCGAGGCTGTAGCCGAACGCGGCCATGCCAGCGAACGTGCCGACGACCGCGATCGGCAACGCGAGCGACGGGATGATCGTGGCGGACGCGCGCCGTAGAAACAGGAAGATCACTCCGACGACAAGCACGCCCGCAATCAGCAACGCCCGCTGCACGTCGTCGATCGACGCGCGAATCGAGTCGCTGCGATCGAAGCGGATCGAGAGATCCACGCCCGCGGGCAGCGAGGCCTGGAACTGCGGCAGCACGCTCTTGATCTCGTCGATGACCTCGATCGTGTTCGATCCGGGCTGGCGGCTGATCGCGACCGTGATCGCGGGCTCGCCGCGGTACCAGCTGCCATTGCGCACGTTGTCGGTGCTGTCCATGACGCGCGCCACGTCTTCGAGACGCACCGGCGCGCCGTTGCGATACGCCACGATCTGGCGGCGGAACGCCGCCGCGCTGTGCAGCTGGCCTTCCGTGTGGATGATCTTCGCGTCGTCGCCGTTCAGCGCGCCCGTGGCCTGGTTGCTGTTCGCTTCTTGGATGGCTGTCGCGAGCCGATCGATGCCGATGCCGCGCGCCGCGAGCGCGGCCGGATCCGCTTGAACGCGCACGGCATAGTGCGCGGCGCCGAAGACCTGCACCTGCGCCACGCCCTCGAGCGTCGACAGCTGGCGCGCGAGCAGCGTCTCGGCGTAGCGGTCCAGGGTGGTCATCGGCAACGTTTTCGAGGTCAGAGCGAGGAACAGGATCGGCGAGTCGGCGGGATTCTGCTTGCGGAACGTCGGTGGGCTCGGCATCGAGCGCGGCAGCTGCCGCTGTGCAGAGGAGATTGCGGCCTGCACGTCCTGCGCCGCCGCATCGATATTGCGGTCGAGACGAAACTGCAGCGTGATGTTGGTGAAGCCCTGGCCGCTCGACGACGTCATCGAGTCGATGCCGGATACGGTCGAGAACACGTTCTCGAGAGGCGCGGCAACCGCGGACGCCATCGTCTCGGGGTCGGCGCCGGGCAAGCTCGCCGACACGCCGATGGTCGGGAAGTCCACGTTCGGCAGCTCGTTCACCGGCAGCGTGAAGTAACCCACTGCGCCGAAGATCACCACCGCCGCCATCACGAGCGTGGTCATCACGGGATAGTCGATGAAGCGGCGCGAGACGTTCATC
>DASUFX010000521.1:0-13753 GCA_036274355.1 Kofleriaceae bacterium
GGCGACACCAAGGTCCACATGAAGGACGGCTTGTTCCAGAAGGGACACGAGGCGAGCTTCACGACATCGCTGACCGTGCCCGAGGACATCGCGCGGAAGATCTTCGTGCACGGCGATGCTGCTGCCGGTGTCCAGGCATTCCTCGAGGGCATCATCACCGTCGAGGGTGACCTCGCGCAGGTCGTAGCGATGCAGACCGTCGATCCGAGCGCGGAGCAGATGAAGCTCGCGCGCCAGATCGAGACGGTCACCGCAGCCTGATCACGGAACGAAGATCACTTCGGGGTTCGTCTGCACCGTCGAGACGCAGCCGTCGCAGAGCTGACCGCTGTCCCAGTCGCCGCCGCCCGGCGGGGTCGAGACCTCGAGCTGACACGTCGCCGAGCAGCCGTCGCCACCGGTCGTGTTGCCGTCGTCGCACTGCTCGCCGCTGTCGATGTGACCGTCGCCGCAGCACGGCTGCGGAGGCGGCGGCGTTTCGGTCGTACACGTCGCCGAGCAACCATCGCCGTTCGTCGTATTGCCGTCGTCGCATTGCTCACCGGCGTCGAGCTGGCCGTTGCCACAGCACGACGGCGGTGGCGGCGGTGGCGTCTCGCTCTCGAGGACCTTGAAGTTGTCGGTCTTCGTAGAACCGGGCACGAAGCCGTGGAACCTGCCGCTGCTCGCGTATGCAGCGACAGGCGTGATCCAGACCTTGTATTCGCCACCCGGGTTCGGCGTGTCGGCGTACGGCATCAGCTGAACCGTGAGTGCGCCGAGCGACGCGTAGTCTCGATCGCTTCCGCTCACGTGCGTGCATGCACCGACGACCGCGCTGATCACGCCGGACGTATCGACGTGAAAGCGCCGGCACGCGATGTCGTCGGTCGATAGCAGTGTCTTGCCACTCGGATCGGTGACCTGGAAGTAGTAGTCGCCTGCGGCGAGCGCAGCCGCATGCACCGGCGAACCACCCGAGGGACCACCATCGAGATAGACGTCGGTCTTGGCGTCGTAGATGTTGTGGTTGACCGCCGAGCCGTCGGGCAACGTCGTGAAGATCGCGCCGCGCACGCGGGCGCCTTGATCGACAGACGACAGCTGTTCGTCTGTCGCTTCACCGACGAAGCAGCTCGTGAGCGTGAGAAGCGAGAATGTGAGGTACGTGCCGGGTCGCATCGCTTGGTGCTCCTACGGCCCAACGGGACCGTGCACGGTCATCGAGCAAACAAGGTGCCGCCAGTTACGAAATCCTGTTGCGTCTTCGGCGCGCACAGCGTCGACGAGCGCTCGCAGGCATACGCGGGCAACGTGCAAAGGCGCACGGCCAACAGGTCGACCGCTGTACGCAACAGTGAGCGCCTTGCCCCACGCGACGCGCGCGTGTAGTTGTGGCGCGCGGTCGGCGTTTCCGCGTACCGTCGATCTGATGCGGAGTGTCGTCGCTGTCGTTTGCCTCGTCGGCGCTGGATGCGACGTCGTGTGGCGGCTCGACGACGTCAGCGGCGGCATTTCCGATGCGCCCCGCGCGGTAGATGCGCCGAGCGATGGCGACGATCCATGTCCATGGGGGCCGCGCGTTCAGATCTCGGCCGGCGGCGGGAACCATGACCCACAGCTGAGCGAGGACGGGCTCGAGCTGTTCTTCGTGCGCGGTGCCTCGGGAACGTACGATATCTGGCGCGCTGTCCGCACGGATGTCTCGCAACCATTCCCGATGGGCGTAGAGGTTGCCGAGCTGAGCTCGTCCGTGGAAGACACGGATCCGACGCTTGCGGCCGGTGGTAACACCATCGTCTTCAAGTCCACGCGTGGCGGCACCGGCAATCACGCGTGGTTAGCAACGCGTAGCGGGCGCGGTCAGCCATTCACGATACCGGTCATGCTCACCGGGGTGCCGGCTACGGTTGCCGGTGTCGATCTCTCGGCCGACGGGCTGACGCTCTACGTCGATGACGGCGGCAAGTTGGTGTCGGTGACGCGTATCGCGGGAAGCACGACGTTCATGAACGAGAAAACACTCACGCTCGAGCGAACCCAGTATCCGTCGGTCTCGGCCGATGGCCTCGAGCTCTATTACAACGGTGCCGGTGTCGTTCGCCGCAAGCGGCAAACCACGAACGACATGTTCGATCCCGCCAGTCTCGTCCAGATCGATGACGGCGCCGCCGATCCCGATCTCACGTTCGGTGGGACACGTCTCGTGATGACCGGCGCCGGTATCGTCTACGTCCGCGAACGCTGCGCGCCGTAGCCACGACCGCACCACTTCATCCTAATCCGCGCTATAGCACCTGGGAGGAGGAAGCGATGAAGAAGGCATTGTTGGCGATGGTTGTGGTAGCTGCCGCTGGGTACGGTGTGTACCGCTGGCGCGCCCACGAGGCGCCCGTCGCAGCGAAGACCGACAGCAACCTCGTGACGAATCGGTTGTGGATCGATCACCTGCCGCGCGGCGAGCGCGACACGATCCAGGTGTTCGCTGCGATCACGGAGGAGCCGATCGGCGTGTTCGAGGCCGCATCGCGCTGGAAGGGCGAGTTCGAGTTCTTCCGCTACGAGCAGCACGGCGACGAGCTGCGCATCTTCTTCCCGCAGTCGAACACGCGCGACAAGGTCCGCGCGAAGGCCACCGAGTGCAACCGCGGCGGCATGGACTACTGCCTCGAGCTCGAAGGCTCGAGCCACGGCGTCAAGAAGTACTACTCGCGCGAAGGCTGGGAAATCGGCAGCACGCGCGACGCCGAAGTGCTCATCAACAAGCTCGCGCTCTGATCCGCGCGGTAGGCGCAAGTGCCACGCACGGGCAGTTGCCGCAGACGGCTGGTTGCACTCTTGCAACTAATCCGCTCATGGGGCTTCTGAGACGCTCGCAAGGCATCAACGTCGCACGCAAAGATCGCAAGTATGTCGGCCGCGCGGGAGCGGCACAGGACATCGAGGTTGTCGCCGCGAGCGGCAGCGAATTGCGCGACGCGCAGGGCCGCACGTTCGTCGATTTTCAGATGGGCTGGTGCGTGGGCAATCTCGGGTGGAATCCGCCAGAGATCCTCGCGCACGTGCGCGCGTTCGAAGGCCCGACCTACGTCGCGCCAGGCGTGCTCTACGAGCCGTGGGCAGAGCTCGCCGAGATGCTCGTCGAGGCGTCGCCCGCCAAGCTAACCCACGCGTTTCGCACCGTCGGTGGTACCGAAGCCGTCGAGCTCGCGATGCAGCTCGCGATGCGGCGCACCGGCCGTCACAAATGCGTCGGGCTCGCGGGCGCGTATCACGGCAACTCGATCGCGACGCGCTCGCTCGGATCTTCCGAAGGCGATGCGCACCTCGCGGGCTTCAAGCAGCTCGAGCCGCCTCTCGACGAAGCAGCACTCGATCGCCTCGAGACGATCCTCAAGCACGAGGACATCGCCGCATTCGTCATGGAACCGATCGTGCTCAACCTCGGCGTCCTGATTCCCGACACCGCGTTCATGAACGGGCTCGACGAGCTGTGCCATCGCTACGGCACGCTCGTGATCATGGACGAGATCGGCACGGGCATGGGGCGCTGCGGCCGACTGTTCGCGAGCGAGCTGTTCGAGCTCGATCCCGACATCCTCACGCTCGGCAAAGCGATCACGAGTGGCGTCGCTGCGCTATCTGCCGTGCTCGCGACCGACTACGTCGCCGATGTGGAGCTCGACTTCTTTTCGACGTATGGCTGGCATCCGGTCGCCGTCGATGCCGCGATAGCGACGCAGCAGTACTGGCGTGAACATCGCGACGTCATGCTCGCAAACATCGCCGAGCGCAGCGCGCACCTGCGCCAGCAACTGTCGCTGATGGAATTTCCGCGCGAACCGGAGCTACGAATTCAGGGGCTCGCCGCGGCCGTCGATCTCGGCGATGCCGAGTACGTCGCAAAGCTCGAGGAGCGCTGCCGCGAGGAAGGCCTGTTGATGTTTGCCGAGGACGAGGCGCTCGTGATGTTCCCGGCGCTGACGATCACCCAGAACGAGATGCAGGAAGGCCTCGATATCCTCGCCGAGTGTGTGAGGCGCGGGCGCTAGCAGTCCTCGACGCCGATCCAGAGCGGAAAGTCCGCTTCGCGTGCACGACGCCGCGCAGTCGCGACCTTGTCGTGCGCCGCGGCGAGCTTGTAACGTCCGACGACGGTGCGGCCCTGGCGATGCGTCTCGAGCATCTTCGTCGTCGCGTCTTCATCGTTGTGATCGAAGACGTCACGCAGCAGTGCCACGACGAACTCCTGCGTCGTGTGGTCGTCGTTGCGCAGCACGATGTGAACATCGGTGCGATCTGGAAGCTCGGTCGATGGCTCGCGCATCCCGTGGACGAGCACGAACAACAGGGCGACGGCATCGAACCCAGCGGCAGCGGCGGCGGCCTTCGCGCTCGGCGTGCGTGCGAGCCGGGCCCAGACGTCGGTGATCGTCGTCGCCCGGCCCTGTGCGCGTGATGCGGCGAATGCATAGCCGACGACGCGCGCGCCTTCCTGCTGCGCTTCCTCGTCGTGGGAGCTCTTGCGCTTGTCGAGCTCGTCTTGCACGTGGTTCTCGAACTTCGTCGCGTCGCCGTCGAGCTTGCCGATCGCGGCGACGAAATTCTCGTCCTGCGCGAGGCCGTGCATCAGATGGAGCGACCACAGATACGCGTGACCGCGCGAGCTTGCCTCGTGCTGCGCGACGCTCATCACGACTTCGAGATCGGGGTCGCGTGGGATGTCGAGGAAGAACTTGCGCTCGCGGCGTTGCTGTAGCTTCCACCAGCCGTAGCTGGCGCCAGCACTCGCTGCGAGGAGACCGAGGATCTCGAGACCCACCTCGCTAGCTTAGCTCAGTCGCGGCGGATGCAGAGGTAAACGCGCTCGGCGCTGCGGCCGCGCACCAGCTCGATCTTCGTCGGGTCTTCGCCCGCGCGGCGCTTGAACGTGTGCTCGATCGCAGGCGCGCCTTGGCCTGACCGGAACGCCTGAACGTGCTCCGCCAGCGAGCGGTTCGTCGGCCCGGGCGCGACATCTCCGAAGAAATCTCGGCCGATGGCGCGCCAGCGCTGGATGCCGCTCTTCTCCGATTCCGTTCGATTCATCCGCACGACGGTCATCGACTCGTTCAGGCAAACGACGCCGAACGGCAGGTCGTCGAGCGCACTATCGTCGAGATCATCGAGCATGTGGATTGGAGTCGCGAAACGAGTAGAACGTTACACTCGCTTACCATGAGTAGGGACTCGGCCGGCAAGCAAGATGATGGTTCAGCGCCGCTCGTCGCGATCGCGGAGCGATGGCTCGCGTGTTTCGACCGTCGCGATCTCGATGGCTTGCTCGCGCTGTACGCCGACGACGCCACGCATACCTCCCCGAAGATCCGGGTCCGGCATCCGGAGACCGGCGGGCTCTTGCACGGCAAAGCGGCGATGCGCGCGTGGTGGCAAGACTCGTTCGATCGGCTGCCGAGCATGCGTTACGTGCCGACCGCGCTGACCGCAGATCGCGAGCGCGTGTTCATGGAGTATGTACGCCACGTCGATGGCGAACCCGACATGCCGGTGGCGGAGGTTCTCGAGGTTGTGAACGGCCGCATCGTCGCGAGTCGCGTGTTCCATGGCTGAGCGCCTACACGATTGGCTCGCGCAACGACCGTTCGCGCTCGCGATGTCGAGTGGCTTCTTCTCGTTCTTCGCGCACACGGGCATGCTGTCGTCGCTGACGCGAAAGGGCTTCGCGCCAAACCTCGTTGCCGGCGCGAGTGCGGGCGCGCTCGTCGGTGGTGCGTGGGCGGCGGGCCTCGACGCGCAGTCGCTGCAGGAGCGGCTCGTCGCGCTGCGTCGCGCGGACTTCTGGGATCCCGCACCGGGCGCAGGCCTGTTGGCCGGCAAGAAGTTCGATCGCATTTTGCGCGACCTGCTGCCGGTCACCGCGATGACTGCGTGCCGCGTGCCCGTGAAGGTCAGTGCATTCGACATCGCGAGCCGCCGCACCACCGTGCTGCACGACACCGATCTCGCGCACGCGATCCGTGCATCGTGCGCGGTGCCCGCGTTGTTCCATCCGGTGTGGATCGATCGCCGCGCGTACTGGGACGGCGGCATCCTCGACCGCCCCGGCCTCGCCGGCATTCCCGCCGGTGAACGCGTGCTGTTCCATCACATCGCGTCCAAATCGCCGTGGCGCACGCGGCTGCCCGTGCCCCGTCGCGCAGGCATGGTCACGCTCGTGATCGATGGTCTGCCGCGCTCGGGCCCGTTCAAGCTCGACGCCGGCCGCCGTGCCCTCGAGCTCGCTCGCGACGCGACGCTGCGCGCACTCGATGCCCCGATCGTCGATGACGTCGTGCGCGTGGCTGCCTAGATCACGCCGCGCGCGCGAAGGATCTGCTCGATGTCGGCGCGGCGCGCTGCCATCTCCTCTGGATCCTTCACCGGCTGGAACCGTCCGTCGGGTCCGCTGCGCGGCACGTCGAGAAAGTGGCTCGGCAAGAATGCGGTGAGCTGGCCGACGAGCCGCTCGAACTGGATCACCTTCGTGTTGTCGACCTTCTTCTCGACGCGGAAGAACGTCAGGTCGAAGTCACGATCGATCGCCTCGGCATCGAACACGAACGAGTTCGTGTTGAACAGCGGGATTGCATTCTGGTCGAAGCTCGGCGGGAACCGGAACGCCTCGACGATCTGCGGCACACGGTCGACGCGCGCTGGCGCACCGCCCTTGTCACCTGCGTCCTTGCGCACGACCTCGGCCGTGATCTTGGCGCCACGCGCGAGATGCGCGCCGATGACAGCGGGATCGAGTGTCGCGCCGAGGTTGTCGACGTTCGACATGTAGAGCAGCGTGCCGCCACCGCGGCGAAACCGGCCGAGCACGCCGCTCTGGCGCAGCGCGAACGTCAGGTCGCCGTGACCGGTGGCGTACGGCGATGGCTCGCCGTCCTCGAGAAAGACCTTGCCATCGGGCAACAGCCGCAGCGAGACCATCTGTGGAAAGCACACGATCTTCGTCGTGTCGGTCTCGAGCTTCTCGTCGCGCACTTGCTGGACGATCCGATCGTGCGTCGCGTAGCTCGTCATCACGTAGGTCGTGATCGGCACGCCGAGCTTCGCGCTCAGCTGGCGAACGTCCGCATGCTTGAGATCGAGGAACGTGCGGTTGTCGATCACCGGCACTGCCGCCTTCACGACGCCGCCGAAGCGCGTCGCCATGCCGCCGGCGAGCACGATGACACCGACTTGCTTTGCGCGAATTGCGTCCTCGCCGCGCTTCACGAGCTCGACGTGCGCAGGCGTTCCGCGTGCTGGCAACGTGCTCACGTCGTCGGCGGTCGGCGGCGTGATCGTAGCCGTGATGAAGTTGTCGCTCGCCTCACCCGCGCGCGCAGCGAAGCGCTTCAGCTGTTCCTCGTCGAACCCGAACCTCTCGAGTGCCTTCACCTCCGCAGTCTAGCGTGTCAGCGGACCTGGAACGATTGTTCGAACGTCGAGCGCACGGGCACACCGTGCTCGTCGAGCGCAGGCGAGTACCGAAAGGTCCATATTGCATTCGCGGCGTGCTCGGCGCGTGACCCGGGCCGGTTCGTGACCATGCGCGCACCGACGACCGCGCCATCGGTGTCGACGGTGACCCTCGCGACGAACAGCGCCGATTCGTCCTCGACCTCGAGATCGCGCGTCGGCCAGATCAGCCTTGCGGGTCGCGCTTTCGACGGCGGTGGAGGAGGCGGTGGTGGCGGGACGTCGCGCTCGACGTGGACGCCGCCGCCATTGCCGAATCCGATCCCGTTCCCGCTTCCGTTCCCGATCCCGTTTCCGTTCCCGATCCCGTTTCCGTTCCCGTTCCCGGGCCCGTCTCCGATTCCGTTCCCGTTCCTGTTTCCGATTCCGTTCCCGTTCCTGTTTCCCTCTCTGTTGTCCTCGGTCCGTACGGACAAGCCCGCCCATGGGTCCACCGACCTCGCGCGCGTCGATCCGATGTGCGCTGCGCGTGTCATCGGTTTGGCGCTCGTCGCTGCTCCACCGCCGCCGCCGCCGCCGCCATCGCCGCCGCCCACTGTTCCGATCATCTCGACGACCATCGGCGTTTCCTCAGCGGTCGTGATCGTCGGCTCGGCGCGGACGACGTGCAGCGAGTCGTCGTGCCCACGCACGAACTGCCACAGCACCAACGCGTGCACCGCGAGCGACAGGACCACGAACCGCACAGGATGATTGTGCCTCGCCGCGCGGTCGTCTGCGATCACGTCTGTTGACGGCTGCGAACCGGAGTAAGCTGCCGCGACATGCGGCTCGCTATCGTTCTCTCGTGCCTCACGGTTGTCTCCATCGCGCACGCCGACGACATCGCCGAACGCGCCAAGAAGCTGCAACGCGAGGCGATCATCGTCGATACGCACCTCGACGCACCCGACCAGCTCGCGGGGAAGTGGGCCGATGTCGCAACTCGCGGCGCGACCGATCACTTCGATATCCCGCGGGCGAAGGAGGGCGGGCTCACCGCGCCGTTCTTCTCGATCTACGTGTCGGCCGCGTACGCGGACAAGGGCGCCGCGAAGAAGGCGCTCGAGCTGATCGATTTGACGAAGCGTGTCGTCGCCGATCATCCGAACGACATGATGCTCGCGACGACCGTCGACGATGCGCGCGCCGCGAAGAAGGCGGGCAAGCTCGCCGTGTTCATGGGCATCGAAGGCGGCCACGCGATCGAAGACTCGCTCGGCGTGTTGCGAGAGATGTATCGCGCGGGCGTTCGTTACATGACGCTGACGCACACGAACACGAACCACTGGGCGGATTCGTCAGGGCCGTTCTTCCTCCCGGACTTCGATCCCAAACAGTCGAAGGTGCACGGTGGGCTCTCTGACTTCGGCCGCGAGGTCGTCAAGGAGATGAACCGCATCGGCATGATCGTCGACATCTCTCACGTTAGCGACGACACGATCGATGACGTGCTCGAGGTATCGCGCTCGCCGGTGATGGCGTCGCACAGCTCGTGTCGTGCGCTCTCGAACATGCCGCGCAACTTGACCGATGATCAGATCAAGCGCATCGCCGCGAAGGGCGGCATCGTGATGATCAACATCGGCTCGGGTTTCATCGAGCAAGCGAGCTGGGACGCGTTTGTCGCGGGTAAGAAGAAGCTCGCGCCCCAACTCGCGGCACTGAAGAAGAAGTACGCGAAGAACCCAGCCCTCTACTTCAAGGCGATGTTCGAGGCGTACGTGAAGCTCGGCCTTCCGCGCGCGACACTCGCGAAGGTCGCTGATCATATCGAGCACGTGATCAAGGTCGGCGGGATCGAAGCCGTTGGACTCGGCACTGATTTCGACGGCATCGACGACGTGCCGACCGGGCTCGAGGACTATTCGAAACTTCCTGCGCTCACTGAAGAGCTCTTGCGGCGCGGCCACAGCGATGCGGACGTGAAGAAGATCCTCGGCGAGAACTTCCTCGCGTTCTTCAGCCGCGTCGAAGCAGCGAAGAAGAAGCTCGCCGCCGAGCCGGTGAACCCAGCGGTCTACAAAGACACCGCTAAGTAGCATCGCTACTTCAGTTAGCTGTGTACGACATATCCTCGACGAGGAAGCGCGCTTACCAATGGACGTCGTCGGTAGGTTAGTTGTGAGTTTGGCCCCAGCTGCACACATCTGCCCGGCGTAGCGTGGGGCCATGCGTTCACTGCTTGGTCTCTTGTTACTGACGGGTTGTATGACGGCGGCCGAGTCGCACGGCACGACCGCGAAGGAATACAAGGGCACGGTCGACGTGGTGGTCGTGAATGCCACGCCCGAGAAGATGTGCGGCCTCTACATGAGCTACGACACCGATGCCGACTATGGCGACAACTGGCTGCCCGTGGCGGGCCTGGCGGTCGGCCAGTCGGCCGAGTTCAAGGTCAAGCCCGGCACGTATAAAGCGAAGTGGAATAGCTGCAAGGACATGGCGGACGCGCCGACTGCGAATTACTCGGCCACGCTGGTCGCCGGAACCGCATTCCCGCTGACCGAGGACATCCAGCTCTACGCGTTCGTTTCGGACGGCACGCCGCCTACGAAGCGCGCGATGCCCCGGCCGAAACTGAAGATGGTCAAATTCATCGGCCAGACGACTTACATAGCCAAACCCACGGTTACTGCGGCGAAAGAATAGACCGTTCCGCGTTGCGAAATGTTGAGCGGCTAGACAGCCGCTCCATTGGGGGCACACTGGAAGCCCTCGATGTGGCTGATCCGTACCGCGCTGAAGAAGCCATACACGTTCGTGGTGATGGCGGTCCTCATCGCGATCGGCGGTGGCCTGTCGATTCGCAAAGCGCCGACCGACATCTTTCCGCAGATCGACATCCCGGTCATCACGGTGATCTGGAACTACGGCGGTCTGCCCCCGGCGGAGATGGAGCGGCGGGTCGCCAACAACTTCGAACGGTTCGTGACCACGATCGTCGCGGACATCGAGCACGTCGAGAGCCAGACGCTGACGGGCAGCACGATCATCAAGATCTATCTGCAGCCCGGCGCCGACGTCGCGCAGGCAATCGCGCAGACATCAGCGGTCGCGCAGACCGCGGTGCGCTCGATGCCGCCCGGCGCGGTGCCACCGCTGATCATGCGCTACAGCGCGACCAGCGTTCCGATCATGATGCTCGCGCTCGAGACCGACTCGCTGTCCGAGCAGCAGCTGTTCGACTACGGCATCAACTTCATCCGCTCCGAGATCGCGACGATCCGAGGCGCACAGATCCCGTATCCGTACGGCGGCAAGCAGCGCCAGATCATGGTCGATATCGATCCGGCGCGCCTGCATGCGCTCAGCATGTCGCCGCGCGACGTGCAGACGGCGATCGGCCAGCAGAACGTGACCTTGCCGACCGGTACCGCGAAGATCGGCACGACCGAGTACCAGGTGATCGTCGACGCGTCGCCGGAGACGCTCGACGAGCTCGCCGGGATCCCGATCAAGTCGGTCGACGGCCGCACGATCTACCTCCGCGACGTCGCGAACGTGCGCGACGGCGGCATCCCGCAGACGAGCATGGTCCACGTCGAGGGTCACCGCTCGGTGCTGATGGCGATCATCAAGAACGGCGACGCGTCGACGCTCGAGGTCAACGCGCGGGTGAAGGAAGCGCTTGCCCGCGCGATCGATCGGTTGCCGAAAGAAGCGCGCGGCCACCTGACCGTGAAGGTGCTGTTCGATCAATCGGTATTCGTGCGCGCGTCGATCGACGGCCTGCTCTTCGAAGCCGCGGTCGCGGCCGGCCTCACCGCGCTGATGATTCTGATGTTCCTTGGCAGCTGGCGCTCGACGGTGACCGTGATCATCAGCATCCCGCTATCGATCTTGTTCTCGCTGATCGTGCTCGGCCTGCTCGGTCAGACCGTCAACGTGATGACGCTCGGTGGCCTCGCGCTCGCGGTCGGTGTGCTCGTCGACGACGCGACCGTCGCGATCGAGAACATCCACCGCAACATCGGCCAGCGCAAACCGTTCGAGCAAGCGATCATCGATGGTGCCGCGCAGGTCGCGATGCCCGCGCTCGTCGCCACCCTTTGCATCTGCATCGTGTTCGCGCCGCTCGCGATGCTGAGTGGCGCCGCGAAGTCGCTGTTCCTGCCGCTCGCGATGGCCATCGTGTTCGCGATGTTGATGTCGTATCTGCTGTCGCGGACGCTCGTCCCGACGATGGTGAACTACCTGGAGCGTCGCGCGGCGATGGCGCACCACCGGCCGAATCGCTTCGTCGTCGCGTTCGAGCGCGCCTTCACGAGCTTCCGCACGATGTACGGCCGCTGGCTCGCGTGGGCGCTGCAGCACCGCGCGTTCGCAGTCAGCGCCTTCGTACTGTTCGTCGGTGCGTCGCTCATGCTGGCGCCGCAAGTCGGCCGTGACTTCTTCCCGAGCGTCGATGCCGGCCTGATCAAGCTGCACGTGCGCGGCGCACCCGGCACGCGCATCGAGGAGAGCGAGAAGCGCATCGCCGCGATCGAGCGCACGATCCGAGGCGTGATTCCGCCCGACGAGATCGAGACGATGCTCGATGTCCTGGGCACACCGTACTCGAGCATCAACCTGTCGCTGAGCGAAGGCGCGTTGATCTCGCCGGCCGACGCGCAGATCTTCATCGGTCTCCGCGAGGGGCATCGGCCGACCGCCGACTACCTGCGCGACCTGCGGCAGGTGCTGCGGCAGCGCTATCCCGACATGACGTTCTTCTTCCTCGCGCCGGACATCTCGACGCAGGTGCTGAACTTCGGCCTCGCCGCGCCGATCGACCTTCAGGTAATCGGTCCGATCGGCAGCGAAGATCAGACGCTCGCGTTTGCCGAGAAGCTCGCCGCGCGCATCGACAAGGTGCCAGGCGCCGTCGACGTTCACCTCGCGCAGGTCTCGAAGTCGCCGCAGCTGATCGTCGATATCGATCGCAACATTGCACAGCGCGCTGGCCTCACCGAGCGCGACGTCGCGAGCGATCTGCTCGTGTCACTGGCATCGAGCGGCCAGGTCGCGCCGACGTACTGGATCGACAAGCGCGGCGTTCAGTACGTCGTCTCGGTGCAGACGCCGCAGTACAAGAACGACTCGCTCGATGCGCTCAAAGCGACGCCGATCTCGACGCCCGGTGGCGAGCCGCAGACGCTCGGCAACGTCGCGAAGATAAATCGCGGCTATGGTCCGCAGAACATCACCCACTACAACGTCGCGCGCACGTTCGACGTCCAGGCCAACGTGCAAGACAGCGATCTCGGCTCCGTGATCGATGGGATCAAGCCGATCGTCGACGACATGCGCAAGCACGCGCCACCCGGCACGCGCATCGTGCTCAAGGGCCAGGCCGAGAGCATGGACAGCTCGTTCGACGGCCTGCGCAACGGCCTCGTGTTCGCCATCGTGCTCGTCTACCTCTTGATGGTCGTGTTCTTCCAGTCGTGGCTCGACCCGTTCATCATCTTGATGGCGCTCCCCGGCGCGCTTGCCGGCATCGTCTGGATCCTGTTCTTGACCGGCACGACGCTGTCGGTGCCTGCGCTCGTCGGATCGATCATGTGCGTCGGCGTCGCAACCGCCAACAGCATCCTCGTCGTCTCGTTTGCAAACGAGCAGCGCGCTGGCGGACGCGACGGCCGAGCGGCCGCGCTCGCCGCTGGCATGACTCGCTTGCGCCCGGTGCTGATGACCGCGCTGGCAATGATCTTTGGCATGATTCCGATGGCGACCGGCCTCGGCGACGGCGGCGAGCAGAACGCCCCCCTCGGCCGCGCGGTGATCGGCGGCCTCGCTCTCGCCACATTCGCCACTTTGTTTTTCGTGCCCGTGATGTACAGCTTGTTGAGGCGCAATGTCGCAAGAAACTGAAGAGCTTGGATTCGACCTCCCGCAGCCGGCGCAAGCATCGCGCGCGCGGGTGATCGTCATCTTGGTGCTCATCGTCGGTGGCGCTGGAGCATTCGGCTATTTGAAGTCGCACAAGGCGCGCGGCCAGTCGACCGTCGTTGCCAAGGAGCAAGGGCCCGTACGCGTCGAGGTGATGAAAGCGAAGGTGCTATCGAGCGATCAAGCGCTCTCACTGCCCGGCGAGGTTCGCCCGCTCGAAGAGGCGAAGATCTACTCGCGCAGTGCCGGCTACGTGCGCAAGTGGTACGCCGACATCGGCGACAAGGTCAAAGAAGGCCAGCTGCTCGCCGAGATCGATACGCCCGAGCTCGACGCACAGCTCGCGCAGGCGCGCGCACAGCTCGCCTCCGCCCGCGCCGCGGTCAAGCAAGCCGCCGCGCAGCGCGACTTCGCA
>DASUFX010000522.1:0-27762 GCA_036274355.1 Kofleriaceae bacterium
TCGAAACCCGATGCGGAGAAGTTGCGACGCGCACGTGCGTGCGCTTTCGCGGCGACGTCGATCGCGCAGACCTCGGTCGCGCCACCCGCGTGCGAGTAAACCGAGATCGCGCCGGTGTACGAGAACAGATTCAGCACGCGCCGATCCTTCGCCCACTGGCGAACGGCGCGACGACCCTCGCGCAGATCGGCGAACAGGCCGGTCGACAGCGGCGCGGTGACATCGACGACGAACGACAGATCATCTTCGATCACCTCGACCTCGACCGGGGCCGGATTACCGCGGACGAGCTCGGCGGCGGCCTGACGCGGCGCTTCGCCCGCGAGCGACCGATAGCGGCGTTGCTCGTAGATCGCTTTCGGCGCGAGCTCCTCTTCGAGCGCGCCGTAGAAGTCATCGCGCAGGTTCGCGACCGACGCTGAATAGAGCTGCGCGACGAGATAGTCGCCGTAGCGCTCGACGACGAAGCCCGGCAAGCCATCGGACTCGCCATTGACGAGCCGCACGCAGCCGAGCTTCGCGAGATCGACGACGCGCTTGCGCAGTGCGATCGCCGCGCGCACGCGCTCGCGGATCAGCCGGCCATCGATCGCGACGTCCGGTTTCCGGACAAACACGCGAAGCGCGATGGCGCTGTCCGCGTCGTAGAGCGCACGGCCGACGAATTCACCGTCGGGATCGATGAGGTCGATCTGCGTGCCGGGTTCAGGCGCGATCGGACGTGGACCGAGCGCCTCTCGGTAAACCCACGGATGACCGAGGCGGACGCGGGACGCGACATCGCCCGTCAGGCGGACCGTGTTCTTGCGAACAATGGGCGCGCCGCGGACGGGCCGACGAGGAGATCTGCGGGTTTGCGCCATAAAGTTTCGGTAGACAGACCTCCTACCCCACGAGTAGTGTCTGCCGCAATAAGCGGCCGTATGAACGATCCTCGTCCTCTCGCAACGCTCGAACCTGTTCGATTTGGTGAGTTCCTGCTCCACCGCAACTTGATCACGGATGACCAGTGGCTGTGCGCCCTGGCCCAGCACTGGAGCGCTAGCAGTTCGGGACGGATGCCCATTGGCTCGACGATTGTGGCCAATGGTTTCCTCGCTCGCGACGTCGTAGAGCGGGAAGCTCGCATGTTTCACGAGGACATCGAGGTCGTCGAGGTGATTCCGCGCTCGGAGCGGAACACTATGCCGCTGCCTAACGTTCCCCGCGCCTGAACAAAAGAATCGCGGTGAGGGGCCGCGATTCGTTCTATGCTCTCGCCCCGTACAACCGGAGTCCCATGATGGCTGTCGATTCGAAACAGGGTGGTTCGTCTGTGCCGGCAACCGGAACGCCGTCGGCGGGGACACCGAGTGCGGCGCAGACGCTGGCGGGCATGCCCGCGGTGGCGGCGAACGGCAAAAACAAGCGCAAGCGGCCGTCGTCGCTGCTCGCGCAAGCGACGTCGTTGCCTTCGGTCGAGAGCTCGCTCGATGACTTCATCGCGCGCGCGAATGAAACGCTCGGCGACGCGAACTTCGACGCGGCCCGCATCGCAGAGAAAGAGCTCAAGCAAGAAGACGAGAAGCGCAAGGAAGCCGACGCGCTCCGTTGGAAGGCGACCGAGCAGCAGATGCGCGAGAGCCAGGCGCGCGAAGAGTCGCTGCGCCGTCAGCTCGACGGCCTGCAAGGCAAGCTCGCCGAGGCCGAAGCGCGCGCCGCGGTCGCGAGCTCCGGTGGCTCGCAGGACGGCGTGATCGCCGATCTCAAGTACCGCCTCAACTCGCTCGAGGAATCGAAGCGCAGCGCCGAAGATCGCTCCGCGCAGCTCGCACAGGAGCTCGTGCTCGCGAAGGCGTCGCAAGCCGCCGCGCCTGCCGCACCGTTTGTCAGCGAGTCGTTCTCGAACGCCGACACCGAGGAGCTCGAGCAGCGCGCCCGTCTCGCCGAAGCGAAGGCCGCGAAGGCGCTCGCTGCTGCGAAGGCTGCCGCCGCGGGTCTCACCGTGAACCCCGCCGACCTCGCCGCGATCGAGAGTGGCCTGGTCGTCCCGATGGAGACGACGAAAAAGGGCACCAACTGGGGCCTCGTGTTCGTTGCACTGCTGGTCGGTGGCGCGATCGCCGCCGCTGCGGTCTTCGTCCTCAACAAGAAGGACACTGGCAGCAAGCCGGCTGCTGCGTCGGTCGCTCCGACCGAGCAAGCACAGCCGCCAGCCGCCGCGCCCGCCCCTGCGCCCTCGAAGCCGACGGTGACGCCGATCGAGGAGCCCGCAGCCGCTCAGCCCGCCCAGCCGGAGGCAGTTGCTGCCCCCGCCGCCGCGCCGGAAGCCAAGGCGACGCCCGCGCCGGTGGAGACCAAGGCCGAGCCTGCCAAGGTCGAGGCCAAGGCGGAACCCGCTCCGGCCGAGCCAGCCAAGGTCGAGAAGAAGGCGGCTGCGCCCGCCAAGAAGGCCGCCGCGCCGACCAAGAAGGCCGCGACCAAGACCTCCAAGCCGTCGGGCGGCCTTGCCGACCCGTTCGGTGGTGGTGAGACCGCCCCGGCGCCCAAGAAGACCAAGCCGGCAAAGAAGGCCGCCGGCGGTGGTGGCGATACAGGCATCGTCGACCCGTTCTAGCCGCTCGGCCGCGAATATCTCGCGCACACAGCACGCCACACCCGGCGTGCTGTTTCGTTTTCGGTTCGTTTTTGGCGCATTGTGCACCGCGTTTCGCATGTGACGCGCCCAACGTTTTTCCGACGACGAAGTGCGCTCGGTGCAGTGCGTCGATCTCACAAACTGATCTCGGATCTTCGTCGTTGCATCGAAGATAACGCCGCGATATTGAACCTCCCGCTACACGCGCACCGCGTAGCGGGGGTTCCTCCTGTGAAACGCAGCATCATTCTCTGCATCGCCATCGCGCTCGGCACTACCGCGCTCACGTCGTCTGCGTGGGCCGAAGATCCAGCGCCGAGCAAAGAGCAACTCGAAGCCGCAAAGAAAGCTTTCGGCGAGGGCAAGGCTCTCTACGACGAGCAAAAGTTTGCCGAGGCCGTCGAGAAGTTCAAAGAGTCGTATCGGCTCTCGCGCAACCCGCTGCTCCTCTACAACATCGGGCACACGCTCGATCAGGCGGGGGCGAAGGACAAGGCGCTGTTCTACTACCGCAAGTTCCTCGCCGATGCGCCGCCGAACGCTGCGCAGCGCAAGGACGTGCAGAAGCGCGTCGAGGTGATCGAGAAGGAGAACCTCGAAGCCGATCTCAACGGCACGTCGGTGACGACGACGCCCGCGACCGCAACGACGCCGACCGGACCGAAGCCCGAAGAGAAGAAGGTCGTCCAGATCAAGCCGGCCGGCACGTACTCGGAGAAGGACTTCCAGCACCAGCTCGTCGAGGCCGCGCCTCCGGGCAAGCCGCTCGACATCACCGCGTTCGTCCCCGAGGACTCGGGCTTCGTGGTCACGCTGTACTACCGCGGCAGCGGCGACGCGAAGTTCATCGCGAAGCCGATGAAGTGGCGTTACAAGGAGCTCGTCGGACGCGTGCCGGCAAACAAGGTCTACGGCAGCTCGATCCAGTACTACATCGAGGTCAAGGATCAGGCCGGCACCGCCGTCGCGAAGTCTGGTAAGTCGACGAGCCCGAACCTCATCAACATCGAGCAAGGCGCGACGCCGCGCTTCTACCCTGACCTCACGGACGACGGCGAGCAGGCGATGACCGCCGCGCAGGTCAAGCACCATGACGAGGAGGATCCGATCCTCGGCAAGCAGGGTTCCAAACAAGAAGTCGACACCGAAGGCGACACGCACAAGGACACGACGGAAGAGCAACAGCTCACGACCACACCGCCCGGTGGTGGCAATGGCTTCACCGATGTCGGCTCGTCGAAGTTCACCAAGGCGAAGTGGATCTCGACCGGCGCTGCCGGCGTGTTCATCGGCGCCGCGGTCGCGACGTACATCATGGCCAAGAAGCAGGCGTCGAACCTCGAAGCCGACACGATGTGCGGCATGACGCCGCCGCCGTGCCGTGCGTTCGATAAGGACTACGACCTCGCGGTCCAGGATGCGGGCAAGCGCTACAACACGTGGCACAAGGCGACGACGGTGCTCGGCATTGGCGCCGCCGGTGTCGCCGCGTACTTTTGGTACAAGGAGCTCACCGCGAAGAAGCACGGCGAGCTGAAGGTCACGAACAAGAACGCGTCTCCGGAGACGACCTGGGCGATCACGCCGTCGATCACGGATGGCTTCACGGGCGCCGCAGCCGCGGCGAGCTTCTGAGGATCGACATGCGTAGCCTATTCTTCTTCGCTCTCGTTGGTCTCCCCATTTGGGCCACGGCATGCACGCCGTACGATCCGGATCTCGGCATGTCGCCGTTCCTCTGCGGCCCGGCGGATCAGAACCCGCGCTGCCCCGACGGCTACACCTGCGAGATGACGTCGTCGGGCGAGTACTGCCTCGCGATGGGTGGCATGGTTCCGGTCGACGCCTCGAACGTCAACTGCGCCGACGACAGCGCGCTCGAGCCGAATGATTCGATCGCGCAGGCATTCCAGACGCCGGTCGCGACGACCAAGAACACGCTCACGTTCGCGGGCCTCGCGATCTGCCCGATGGGCGACAAGGACGACTACTCGGTCACCATCACGACCGCGAACCAGAACCTCGAGGTGATCATCGAGTACGACGCCGTCGCGGGCGCCGACCTTCAGGGCTCGATCCTCAACTCGGGTGGCCAGGCGATCGCGAACGCGTCGCCGATGGGCACCGGCATGCGTCGCGCGTACACGCCGAACCTGCCGACCGGCGTCTACTACGCGTCGGTGTACGGCCCGACATCGGGCGCGCTGCAGACGAACAACTACAAGCTCACGATCACCGTCACTGGTCCGTGATGCTCACGCGCCGGCAGGCGGAAGCATCGCCGGCAGCGGGACCGTGAACAGATCGTCCATCGTCGGCGCATCGGCGCTGGCAGCCGTGCCGCACGGCAGCGGCTCGACACCTTCGATCGCCTGCACGGTCTTGAGGAACGAGCTGGTGTCGTACGGCGTGTTCGACACGTAGCCCTTCTTCGCGAGCGGTGACACGACGACGAACGGCGGATCGTCTTCTTGGCTCCAGTCGGTCGCGGAGCGGCCTTCGCCTTCGTCGGCCGTGATGATCAGGACACCGCCGTTCTGCCACGCCTTCGATGCGAGGATCTTCGGCACCTCGCGCGCCAGCCACGCATCGCCCTGCGCGATCGTGCCGTCGTGCATGTCGTTGATGAGGTTCGGCGTGATGAACACGTAGTCGGGCACGGTGTCGTTCGCGAGATCCTTCTCGAGCTCGGAGTAGTCGACGACGTGATCCTTGCAGCGCTGCTGGCGCAGCGGCGTCTTGCCGTTCCAGCCCACGACGTCATCGAAGAACACGAACGGATTGTGCTTCGGTGCGTACTTGCCGTCGTTGACGATCTTGCACGGCTCGCCCATCGATTCCTGATAGGTCTTCCACGTGCGACCGACGCCCTCGAGCTGGTCCGCGAGGTGCGAGGTCGACGCGATGTGATGCTCCGCCGGTTCGCCGTCATCGAGAATGCCGAAGTTCTGCCCCGACACCATCCAGATGTAGTTCGGCTCGCTCGGATGAACTCGCGCGTCGGTGTAGCCGTTCGCGATCGTGTACTGGTGCGCGAGCGATTTCAGATAGGGCGCCGCGGTGCCCTCGAGCAGTTGCGCACGCGACTTGTTCTCGATCACGATCGTGAAGACCGTGCCCTGAAACGGCGACTCGAGTGCTGCAGTTGCCGGCGACGTCGCAGTCAGCGCTCGACACGCTTGCCCCTTGACGTTGCCACTGGTGTCGACGCTACAGGCGGAGGCTGCGAAAGCGACCGCCAGAAGACCTACTGTGACGCGCATCAGCGCACTCTGATGCGTTTTCGCGCCCCGGCAATCAGGAGGTATCGCAGTCTTATGCGACTTGCAGCTTGATGGCCCACCGCTTCACTTCGGCGGTGAGCTCGTTGTCGTTGCCGGCGACCTGCGACAGCAGGGCAAGCGCGACTCCAGCGCCCGCATAATCGTGACTTTCCCAGCACGTCCTCAGCTCTAGCCTGAGAAGCGCGATCTGCTTTGCTTCGGCGTAGCTCATCGGATCCTCCAAGAAATCGCCCATCGTCAAATTCAGGGGCTCTTCGAGAACCCGCAACTTTTTGGACGCACGAGGCGCAAAAAGATTTCGTCGCCAGCGTCGGGCAGCAGTGGGGTCCCCGCCTGCCGGGTGGTTTGACGGATCCCCCAATTGCGGAGTACCTTGTCGAAAACCCGAGCTTTTTTGGGAGAACCACCGGTATGAGCCGTATTGGAGAGCTACTGGTCCGCGAGAAGATGCTCTCGCTCCAGCAGCTGCAGCAGGCGCAAGACGAAGCCAAGCGCACCGGCAAGCGCCTGGGTGCGACGTTGGCGCGTCTTGGCTATGTCGATGACACGCGACTGACCCAATTCGTCGCGAAGCAGTACAGCCTGCCGTCGATCAACCTGTCCGAGATCGAGATCGATCCGGCGGTCCTCAAGCTCATCCCTCGTGAGATCTGCGAGAAGCATCAGGTCATTCCGATCCGCCGCAACGGCCCGACGCTGGTCGTCGCGATGGCGGATCCGTCGAACATCTACGCGATCGACGAGCTGAAGTTCCTCACGCAGTACAACATCGAACCGATCGTCACGTCGGAGTCGGGCCTCGAGGCCGCACTCTCCCGCTACTACGACAAGGGTCCCGACCTCGACCAGATGGTCGGCGAGCTCGATGTCGAAGACGTCGACTTCGCGTCGATGACGGACGAGAACGTCAACGTCGTCGATCTCGAGAACCAGGCCGGCGAGGCGCCGGTCGTCAAGCTCTGCAACGCGATCCTCCTGTCGGCGATCAAGAAGAAGGCGTCGGATATCCACGTCGAGCCGTACGAGAAGAGCCTGCGCGTGCGCTTCCGCATCGACGGCATCCTGCAAGAGGAAATGCGGCCGCCGCTCAAGCTCCGCAACGCGATCACGTCGCGTCTCAAGATCATGGCGTCGCTCGATATCGCCGAGCGCCGGCTCCCGCAGGACGGTCGCATCAAGCTCAAGATCGGCGGCAACAAGGAGATGGACTTCCGCGTCTCCGTGCTGCCGACGCTGTACGGCGAGAAGATCGTCATGCGTCTTCTCGACAAATCGAACCTGCAGCTCGACATGACGAAGCTCGGCTTCGATCCGAAGCCGCTCAACGACTTCAAGGTCGCGATCAAGAAGCCCTACGGCATGGTGCTCGTCACCGGGCCCACCGGTTCCGGCAAGACCACGACGCTGTACTCGGCGCTCTCCGAGCTCAACACGATCGACACGAACATCTCCACCGCCGAAGACCCGGTCGAGTTCAACCTGCACGGCATCAACCAGGTGCAGATGCACGAGGACATCGGCCTGAACTTCGCGACCGCACTGCGCGCGTTTCTCCGGCAGGACCCGAACATCATCATGGTCGGCGAGATTCGTGACTTCGAGACCGCCGAGATCGGCGTGAAGGCAGCGCTCACCGGCCACTTGGTGCTGTCGACGCTGCACACGAACGACGCGCCGTCGACGGTGTCGCGTCTCCTCAACATGGGCATCGAGCCGTTCCTCGTGACCGCGTCGGTCAACCTCGTGCTCGCCCAGCGTCTCGCCCGCCGCATCTGCGCCGACTGCAAGATCCCGGCGGAGCGCCACGTCGAAGCGCTGCTCAAGATGGGCATGACCGAGGAGCAGGCCCGCAAGGGAACGATCATGAAGGGCAAGGGCTGCGGCACGTGCAGCCAGACCGGCTACAAGGGCCGCGTCGCGCTCTACGAAGTGATGCCGTTCACCGACCCGCTGAAGGAGCTCGTGCTCCAGGGCGCATCGGCGGCGGAGATCAAGACCGAGATGATCCGCGGCGGCACGCAGAGCCTCCGCCTCGCCGGCATCCAGAAGATTCTCGAAGGCGTCACGACACCCGAAGAGGTGCTTCGCACCACGGTGGATGACTAGTGGCTCAACTAAACCTCCAGGCGCTGCTCAAGGCGATGCTCGACAAAGGAGCGTCGGATCTCCACGTCACCGCGGGCTCGCCGCCGCGTCTGCGCATCGACAACGAGCTCGTGCGCCTGCAGACCGATCCGCTCGGTCCAGTCGACACCAAGACGCTCTGCTACTCGGTGATGAACGACGCACAGAAGCTCCGGTTCGAGGAAGACCTCGAGATCGACTTCTCGTTCGGTATTCGTGGGCTCGCGCGCTTCCGCGCGAACGTCTACATGCAGCAGTCGTGCGTCGCAGGCGCGTTCCGCCTCGTGCCGTACCAGATCATTCCGCTCGAGGAGCTGGGCCTGCCCGGCGTCGTGTCGGACCTGTGCGAGAAGCCGCGCGGCCTCGTGCTGGTGACCGGACCGACCGGCTCCGGTAAGTCGACGACGCTCGCGTCGATGATCGATCGCATCAACACGCGGATGCGCGGTCACATCGTCACCGTCGAGGATCCGATCGAGTTCCAGCACAGCCACAAGGCATGCCTCGTCAACCAGCGCGAGATCGGCCGCGACAGCCAATCGTTCAAGCGCGCGCTCAAGTACATCCTGCGCCAGGATCCCGATGTCGTGCTGATCGGTGAGATGCGCGACCTCGAGACGATCGAGGCGGCGCTCGCCGTCGCCGAAACCGGCCACCTCTGCTTCGGCACGCTGCACACGAACTCCGCGATCCAGAGCATCAACCGTATCGTCGACGTGTTCCCGTCGCACCAGCAGGAGCAGGTGCGCGCCGTGCTGTCGTTCGTGCTCGAAGGCGTGGTCTCGCAGACGCTGATTCCGAAGAGCAACGGCGTCGGCCGCACGCTCGCCGCCGAAGTCATGATTCCGAACGCCGCGATCCGGAACCTGATCCGCGAAGACAAGCTGCACCAGATCTATTCGCAGATGCAGATCGGCCAGTCGAAGTTCGGCATGCAGACGATGAACCAGGCGCTCTGCGACCTCTACATCCGCAAAGTGATCTCGCTCGAGGATGCGCTCGGCCACACGAGCGAGCTCGACGAGCTCAAGACGATGATCCTGAACGCCGGCGGTTCGCTCGGACAGCACTCCGGGCCGGCCACCGCTCCAACCCGACGCAGCTGAGGAGCTGAGCGATGGCCAAGTTCAACTGGGAAGGTACGACGCGGGCGGGTGAGAAGCGTCGTGGCGTCATGGAGGCGGAGACCCGCGCGGTGGTCGAAGAGCGCCTCCGCAGCGACAACATCAATATCCAGAGCGTGAAGCGCGAGGGCGGCCTCGGCGACATCCAGATCCAGATCGGCACGGGCGTCAGCGCGAAGGACCTCCAGATCTTCACGCGTCAGCTCGCCACGATGATCGACGCCGGTCTGCCGCTCGTGCAGTGCCTCGACATCCTCGCGGCACAGAGCGAGAACAAGTCGTTCAAGAAGATCCTCACGGCCGTCAAGAGCTCGGTCGAGCAAGGCGCCACGTTCTCCGACGCGCTCCGCAAGCACCCGAAGGTGTTCGACGAGCTGTACGTCAACCTCGTCGCAGCCGGCGAGCTCGGCGGCATCCTCGATACGATCTTGAACCGCCTCGCGACGTACATCGAAAAGGCCGTGAAGCTGCGCGGCCAGCTCAAGAGCGCGATGTACTACCCGATCGGTATTCTCGTCGTCGCGATCGGCGTCATCGCGGTCATGCTCGTCAAAGTCATTCCGACGTTCGAAGCGATGTACCACGACATGGGCAACGCCGAGCTGCCGGCGGCGACGCGCTTCGTCATCAACCTGTCTCACTCGTTCTTGAACAAGTGGTACATCTTCGCGGGGACGTTGTTCGGTCTCGTGTTCGGCACGATCGCCGCGCGCCGCACTGACGGAGGTCGCGAAGCGATCGATCGCATGCTGTTACGCATGCCGGTCATCGGCTCGGTGTTACGCAAGATCGTCGTCGCGCGTTTCACACGCACGCTCGGTACGTTGCTCGCCTCTGGTGTGCCGATCCTCGACGCGCTCGATATCTGCGCGCGCACCTCGGGTAACCGCGTCGTCCAGGCCGGCATCCTGCGCGCGAAGGACAAGATCTCCGAAGGTCACGACATGGCGAGCCCGCTCGCCGAGTCGAAGGTGTTCCCGACGATGGTCGTCCAGATGATCGGCGTCGGTGAACAGACCGGCGCGATGGACCAGATGCTCCAGAAGATCGCCGACTTCTACGAAGAGGAAGTCGACACCGCGGTCGCCGGCCTCACCTCGCTGATCGAGCCGGTGATGATGGCGTTCCTCGGCGTCGTCGTCGGTGGTCTGATCATCGCGATGTACCTGCCGATCTTCAAACTGGCCGGTAACATCCAAGGATGACGGGAGCCACGATCGGGGTTCGCCTCACGACGCCAGATGCGTCGCCGGGCGATTCCCTGGTCCGCGCTCCTGCCCTGCCTGATAGTGACGTCCGCCGGCGCGTGACGCGCCTCCTGCTGCTGCGCACGATTGTCGTGAGCGTCGTACTCGGGCTCTCGCTGCTCGCACTCGTGCGCGGCGAAGCGCCCGCACGGGCCGCGGTATGGCTGCAATCGGCGATCATCGCGGCGACGTATCTGTCGTCGATCGTGTTCGGCGTCCTCTTGCGCCAAGGCTTCTCGCCAAAGCGCGTCGCGCGGCCGATGATGGCGAACGATCTCGTACTGACGAGCGCGCTCGTCTACGTCACGGGCGGCGCGATGAGCCCGTACACGTTCCTGTACGCGCTGACGATCGTCGCCGCGGGTGCGCTCTCGTACCGGCGCGGCGCGGTCATCGTGACCCTCGCGTCGCTCCTGCTCGTGCTCGTCGTGTCGCTGCTCGCGTGGCATCGCACGATCGACCTGCCGCTGTCCGCACAGGTGCGGCCGTGGGAGCAATCGACCGCCGAGCTCGTGCGCACGCTCGGCATCAACGTCGCCGCACTGATCGGCGTCGGCGCGCTCAGCTTCATCTTCGGCGACCAGCTGCAGAAGAGCGCCGACACGCTCGCGACGACGCGCCGCGCGGCCGCCGAGCTGCTGACGCTGCACCAAGACATCGTGCGCTCGCTGAGCTCGGGCCTCATCACGACGACACCCGACGGTCAGATCCTCACCACGAACCAGGCGGCCATCGACATCCTGCGCACGACGGCAGGCGGCCTGATCGGCCGGCCGATCGATTCGATCATGCCCGGCCTCACCGCTCTGCTCACAAAGAACAAGGGCGAGCTGCGCCGCGCCGACCTCACGGTACCGACCTCCGACGACAATCGCACGATCGGTGTCACGGTCTCGCCGCTGCGCGACGTCCGCGACGAGATCGTCGGTTGCGTGATCAACTTCCAGGATCTCACCGAGCTGAAGCGCCTCGAGATGCACGCGCGCCGCACCGAGCGCATGGCGACCGTTGGCCAGCTCGCAGCCGGTGTCGCGCACGAGATCCGCAATCCGATGGCCGCGATCTCGGGCTCGATCGAGCTGCTCAAGCAGTCGTCCGAAACGAGCGACGACGATCGCGCGCTGATGACGATCGTGCAGCGCGAGGTCCAGCGCCTCAACGTGCTGATCGGCGACCTGCTCGACTACGCAAACCCGCGCCCCAAACAAGCCGTCGATTTCGATCTCGGCTCGCTCGTCCAGGAGACCGTGCAGGTCGCGCGCGGCGACCAGAACTTCTCGGAGATCGAGATCACCGCTGCCACCGACGAACCGCTCGCGATCCACGCCGACCCCGCGAAGCTGCGCCAGGTCGTGTGGAACCTCGTGCGCAACGCAGCCGACGCGGCGGGCGGCGGCGGCAAGCACGTGAAGGTCGAGGCGCGCCGCGATGGCGGGGGCGCGAAGATCAGCGTCGCCGACGACGGCCCCGGCATTCCCGACGCCGTGCTCGGCCGCATCTTCGATCCGTTCGTGACCACGAAGCAGAAAGGTACCGGCCTCGGCCTCGCCACGTGCCACTCGATCATCACCGAGCACGGCGGCCGCATCGACGTCGAGACGGCGCCCGGTAAGGGCACCAAGATGGTGGTTACGATCCCGCCGCCGCGTTAGTCTGGCTCGGTGAACTGCCCGATCTGCACGCAAGCGCTCGAGGGTGGCGAGCTGCTCATGGTCTGCACGACGTGCCACAAGAACCTCGGCAGCACGAGCCTATCGGTCGGTGCAACCGGCGAGTTCCGCGTGCCAACGCCGGAGATGATTGCCGCCGTCGCTGCCGCCGAGCCAGGCGAGCGTCCCGATGCGACCGACCTCTGCTCGTGGTGCGGCAAGGCCGAGCACCAAGTGAAGAAGCTGCTGGGCCGCAGCGGCACTGCGCTGTGCAACGAGTGCGTGTCGCTCGCGTGCGACATCATGGACGCCGAGCTCGGCACCAACTGGCGCTAGCGCGCGAGCGCCTCGGCGCGCAGCCGATAATCCTCTGCATACGCGGCTTCGCCCTTCTGCGACCACGCCTTCGCGAGATCGCGACACCGTTCGGCCTCGAGGCGTGCCGGTAGCTCACCTCCCGCGCGCATACCGTCGAGCACCGCGATCGCATCGTCGACGCGACCGACGGCGAGCAGCGCCATGCCGCGCGTGTGCTGCAGCGCGGGCACGTCCGGACGGAGTGCACTCGCTTCATCGACGAGCACGAGTATGTCCTTTGGATCACGTCCGGCAGCGAGCGCGGCGCACGCGCGATTATTCAGCCACACCGCGCGCTCGGCGGCGGCGAGTTGCGCGGCGTCGATGCTCGCGAGCAAGCGCTCGGCAGCCGCGAGCTGGTCACTCGCGATCAGACAACCGGCGCGCGACAGCAGCGCGGCGCGTTCGCGAATCGCCGACGGTGCGAGCATGCCGAGCAAGCGATAGCGACGCTGCGCGGCCGTGTACTTACCGGTCTCGAACGCGTCGTGCGCGGAGCGCGGTAACCACAGCCACAGCCAGAACACCGCGACGAGGCCTAGCCCGATCCCCGCGAACGTGCCCGGACGGCCGAGCGTGTTGCCGCCGACAAACGGCAGCAACAACACGACGATGGCAACGCCGAGGATGCGGGCAACGAAGCGCATCGCGCCGAGAATAGCCGACTCCCGAGCAACCGGTTTGCGAGAAACTCGGTCCGATGTCCGTGCGCACCGTCCCCGTGCTGCTGATCTCCGTGATCACGCACGGCGCGTTGCTCGCGCTCGTCGCGGACTGGCTGACGCCTGTGCCGACGCAACGGCTTGCATGGCGCCCAGTCACCGAACCGCCGCCGCCGCCAGTCCACCTGCCGAGGGCAACGGCCGAACCGATCGAGATCGCGTTCCTTGCCGACGAGCCGGTGACGGTTGCAGCTGCGGATCCCGTACACGAGCGTGCGCCGGCGGGAGCTGCCGCGGTGCGCACGCCGGGGAGCGCCGCGATCACGATGACCGCGACATCCGGTGGCACGAGCGAAAGCGGGCGCGAGCCCGCACCTGGCGGCGCCGGGCCCGCGACGAGCGGGTTCATGCACATGCGAGGTCCGGATCTCGGACTCTCCGCGGGTACCGCCGAGCGCATCGCGAGCGAACCGCAGAAACCGCGCGACGAGCTCCACAAGTCGGGCAAGCTCGAGAGTCAGCCCGGTGGCCGCGCCGTGATCTACGACCGCGTGACGACCGTGAGTGTCGATGCCGATGGCACAGCGCACTTCGACGACAAGAAGGACATCGATCTCCACTTCAAGCTGCCGATTCCCAAGATCTGGGAGATCGAGGAGATGCGCAAAGACCTCGGCCACGAGCTCACGGAGTGGTTCAAGGATCCCGAAGCCGGCAAGCGCTACGGCCGCATGCAAGATGTCGCGCGTCACCTGACCGCGGTTGAAGGCGCGTGCGACAGCTGGGGCGACTTGATGTGCGACGACCCGCTCGCACCGCAGATCGAGAAACGTGTGCGCGAACGCAAGCCGAAGGGCGGCCGCGGCTTCATCGGCACGTTTCTCGCCGGCCCGATGGACATCACGGCGTGGCTGCATCGCAAGTACGTCGGCGATCCGTATGCGTCGCGCAAGCTCAAGCTTCTCGACGACACGCGCGACGAGCGCGTCGCGATGGGCATCGCGCACCGCCAGCAGCAGAGCGTGCGCAGCGCCGAGTACATGACGCGCAATCTCCAGGCGCTGTGGGCGCGCGAGCAATCGCCAGTCGCGCGCCGCGCCGCGCTGTTCGAGATGTGGGACGAATGCGACGAGGACGACGCCGGCTTGCGCGCCCGCGCAGTCGTGATCGGCTGGATCCGTTCGCACCTGCCCGCCGGCTCCGCCGACGCGTACACCGAAGCCGAGCTCGCTGCGCTGCAATCGCACAAGGGCTCCAGCGCCGAGTTCGCGCCCTACGCAGACGTCGACCTCAGCATCACGAAGCGCGGCGAATAACGCTGTTCGGGCGCCTTAGAACAACCAGCGGAGACCGAGCTGGATCGCGCGGGGGTCTTGGCGGCCAGACGTGTGCGCGAAGTTCGGGTTCTTCTTGATGACTCGATTCTGTTCGGTAAAGTCGCTCGGATCGATCGCCTTGACGTGCTCGAGGTCCTCGACGATACCGCCCACCACCTGGTTCGCGGTGTCGAGCGTGTAGCGCTGATCCACAGCGGTCTCGCTCTGCGCATCGAACAGATTGAACACGTCGACGAACGCCTCGAGCGACGTCGACTTCAGCAAGCCGCGTGCGAACGCGAGGTGGACATCGAGCTGACCGGTGACGGGCGTGCGCCCCATGCTGCCGGCCGCCAGGAGATACGACTCGCCGCCGCCGTACGTCGGGTGCGTCGCGAGCGCGCTGTATGCGATGCCCGATTGCACGCGCACGCTGGCGCCGACCGTGAGTGCCGTCGCTGGAGCGAGATCGAACCGGTAGAAGCCGTCCGCATGCAGCTTGTGCGGTCGATCCAGCCCGAGGATGCCGGTCCGGTTCGGCAGCACGCTCGGCAGATCGAAGAACGCGTTGAGGTTCGGAAGGAGCTGCCCGGTCTCCGGAGAGAACAGGCCGGGATAGTTGCCGCGATTCGCGGAGTACGTGTACGAGGCGAGCAGGAGCGCGCGCGGCGTCGGCCTCAGCGTTGCAACGAGCTGAAGTGCATTGTAGGTGCGAACCGGTTTGTCGAGCTGATCGACATCGTCGAGCCACTGCGCACGCGTCTCGTAGGTCTCGGCGAGCTGGCGGTCGCGTAGCTCATTCGAGCCCGCGAGCTCCGCTGCGCGTGCGTGGAGCTCGGCCGCCTCGGCATCGAAGCTCTCACCCGGATTCGTGATGAACAGCGTGTTGCCGCCATCCATCGACACGTCCTCGATCACCACGGGTACGATGCGGTGCTGAAAGCCTGCCGCGACCTTCAAATCGGGCCTCACTTCGTACTCGGCTCCGAGCACGATCTCGTCGGTGTACTGACCGCGCAAGCCAGGCGACACGAACTCGAAGGCTTGCAGGCCCGCACGCGCACTGCGGTCCGTGCACGCGCGGATCGTGTCGGTAAGATTCGGCGTGTCGTGGTCGACGGTGCAGTTCGGATCGTATCGAGGTGTGTTCGCTTGCAGACGATTCACGTTGAGCGTCGTGCGCGTGAACAGCGCGTTGGCGAACAGATCCGAGCCGGTCAGCGGTAGCGTTTCGTAGAACCGTCCGTAGTGGCCGAACAGCTTCGCGCGGCCCTCGCCCGTCGGATCGTGGATGGCGCCGACACGCGGTGCGAAATTGTCGAGCGCGAACACGCGCGCGCCCACGGTCTCTCCCTCCGGCGTCACCGTCCCGACGACGTCGTCAGCGACGTAGCCAGCCTGATGATCCCAGCGCACGCCCGCGTTGAGCGTGAAGCTCGGCGTGATCAGCCAGCTGTCCTGCAGGTACGTGCCGATGTCGACCTGCGACGTGCTCGTATGAACCGGATCAGCAAGCGCACACACCGCATCGCGGTCGGGGCAGACCTCCTGTCCGGCACCGAGCATGATCGAGCTGGGATTCGCACGTTCTTCGGCGGTCAGGTTACGAACGACGCGCATCGTTTCGGTCAGCTGCCAGCGACCTGGCGCGCCCGCGCGACTATCGGCACTAGCCCGCGCGAGCGCGTAACCACCGGTGAAGTGATATGACGTGCGATCACGTGCGCGCTCGAGCTCGCTACCGAGCTTGATCGTGTGATAGCCGGCGAGCTTCGCGCGGTGCGTGACCGACAACGCGAGCGTCGCGCGGTCGTCGCGGCGCGGCGCGACCACGCCGAGGCCTTGCTCCGCGTAACCGAAAACCGGGCAGTTCACGATCTTTGGATAGAGGTCCGTTCCGTCGTCGACGATGCTGTCGCGACACGCGTCGAGATTCTCGGTCTCGACATCGGCGAAATCAGCGAGCGAGCGATCGTACGCGTAACGCACCTGCGGCCGCTCGTCGCGCGCGTGCGGCAGGTCATAGGTACGATGAAAGCCGGCGGTCGCGTCGAGCTGGGTGGCGGCGGCGAGCTTCGAGGTCCACTTGGCGGCGAGGTTGTACGAGCCGAAGTCGTGATCCCACACGAGCGTCGCCGGTGCGCGCACGATTCCGAATGGAATCTCGGTCGCCGTCGACGGATTCCCGAACGCGACGACCTCTCCCTGATGGTGCTCGTTGACCGCGCCCGTCAGTTTCGCCGTGAAGTAATACGTGGTGCTGTGGAGCGGCAGCGAGGTGGTCGCGACGTGCTCGTGCAGCGTGTACTCGGTCGTCGGATCGACATCGGGCACGCCGTCCTGATCGCGGTCGACCTGGTGCGCGATGATTCGCTCACGAGTTTCGTGGCTGACGCTCGGCATGAACCCCGCGTGAAACCACAGGCGCTTGGGAACGAGTGGTCCGCCGACCTCGCCACCGACGTCGTAGCTGTCGCCTCGGACCGTGCGTGTGTCGATCGCACTGCCCTCGCGCTGGATCGTCGCCGCCTTCGCAGCGAGCGCGGCTGGCGTGTAGTGAGCGAATACGGACCCGTGAAACGCGTCGCTGCCGCGCTTCGTGATCACGTTGACGACGCCACCGGTCGAACGTCCGAACTCGGCGTCGTAGCCGCCTGTGATCACCTCGGTCTGCGAGATGAATTCCGTCGGCAACTGCGTCGACAGCGCGCCGAGCAGCGGGTCCGTGGCGGCGATGCCGTCGACGTAATACGCGGTTTCCGGCGACGTCGTGCCTGCGATCGAGACACCGTAGCGGTCGTTCTGTGCGCCTGCGACGGCGCCGACGGTATCGCCGAACAGCCGACCCGTCGGAATGTTGCGCGTGTACTCCGGCGTCAACACGACGCCGAGCTTGGTCGAGCTCTGATCGACGACCGGTGCCTGGCCCTGGATCGCAATGACCTCGCCGGGCTCGGCGCCGGTATCGAGCGCGAAGTTGACGACGACCTGTTTGCCGAGCTGGACCAACACCTCGCGCCGCGAGAACTGATGGCTGAGGTAGTAGACGGTCAGCCGGTACACGCCCGGTGGCAGCGCGGTCAAAAAGTACGCGCCGCGTTGATCGGTGATCGCGGTCTGCTCGCCCTGCAGCGACTCCGACGTCGCGATCACGATCGCGCCTGCCGCCGGACCACCGCTCGTGCGATCGACGAGCTGACCGCGCACACTGCCAACCGTCGCCGGTTGCGCGTACACGACACGAACCGCGAACAGCAACACCACTACGGCTCTCGTGATCATGATGGAAAGCCGACCTGCTTGAGGAGTGCCTGAAAGCGGGGATGGGAACGCATTTGCGGCGAGTAACGCTCGACCTTGAGGAACAGCGCGCCGATGTTGTGACTCGCGACCATCTGCTCGAGCAGCGTGAGCGAACCTTCGAGATCGCCGTTCGCTTCGGCGAGCGCCGCTCCCACCATGAAATCGATGTTGTCGCCGAGCTTCTCCCGGATCGCCTTCACAACGTCGGTCTTGCCCGCCGCGAGGTAGACGGGGAGCAGGACGGCGAGATTGTCGTCGTCGACATACGGTCGCAGCGTCTCGGCAACCCGAAACGCATCATCGAATCGCGCAAGCTCGACGTACGCGAGTGGGAGCGTTGTGGCGTACGTCGCCTCGACAAAGTTCGTGAGGTCGAAGCGATTCATCACCGGCTCGAGCACGCGAATCGCGTCGGGATAGCGGCGCGCGTAGAAATACGCCCACGCCAGCGGGCCGTCGCCGAGACGCGGATTCGGGTTGATACGGTGTTGCGTTTCGAAGATCGGTAGCGCCTCGTCGAAGCGACCGACCAAGTGCAGGAAGTTGGAACGGTGATAGGCGACACGCTCATGCAACGGCGCCAGCTCGAAGCCGCGTTTGGTTTCTTCGTCGGCGCGCTTCCAGTCCCAGCGGATCATCGCGGCGTGACCGCGCACCGCATGCATCAGTGCATCCCGTGGGTCCGCCGCAATCGCTTCGTCGGTCAGTTTGTCGACGATCGTCAGGGTCTTCTCGACCTTCGTGTAGTCGTTGCGCTGCTCCGCGGCCATCACGAGCCGATCGGCGGCGATGTCTTGCGCCCTCGCGAGTCGCGGCTGGGCTTCGACGAGATCTGCGAGCTGTGTGAATGGAGTCGCCATTCGCTTCTGGGTGAAAGCCTCGATTTCCTCGGGGGTCGGCTGCCGGTACATCCGGCCGACCGTATCGCCGTAGTGCGTATAGCCATCAGCAGCAATGTGGCGCGCATCGACGGGTGCGATCGGAGGCGCGTAGCCAAGACGACCTGCGATCGCAGTCGCCGCGTCGTGAACCACGAGCGCGACCTCGGTGAGCGGACGCCGCAGCGTCTGGCTCCAGCTCTCGCGTCCGCGTGCCGTGACTGCGAGCTCGACGTGCGTCGCAGTGCGCGCAATCGTCATTGTCACGGCCGTCACCACATGGGGAACGGCGAGAGCGGCAGCGACGGGATCCTTTTCGTCGAGCAGGCGCGACGCGGCACCATTCAACGTGGCATCCATCGCGCCGGTATGGAGAGCGAGCACAGGCATTCCGAGCTGGACGAGTGCGGAGTGCAGATCGAACGTGATCGCAGTGCGCCACGAGTCCTTGATCCAAGGCCCCGCGCCGAGCACCGGCAGCACCGCGATGAGATCGTCCGGCGAGCGCGTGACCGCGGGCGTATTCGCACCGCTCGACGCCGCGAATTTCCATACGCCGAGCGCCGCCGCTGCGATGCCACCTCCGCCGACGGCGAGAAACCAGCGCCGCGAAACCGGCTTGTGACCGAGGAGCTCGTCGACGCTGGCGAAGCGCGCCGCCGGATCACGCGCAAGGCAGCGCAGCACGATCGCATCCCAGCGCGCGGGGATGTCGCTGCGCAGCGACGATGGCCGCGGAGGATCCTTCGTGAGTCGCGCGGTCGCAGTTGCCATTGCAGTGTCCTCGTCGAACGGCAGCTTGCCGGTGAGCAGCTCGAACAGCACGACACCAAGTGAGTAGATGTCGCTCGCCGGCGTTACCGCGCGCGCCTCGACTTGCTCGGGAGCCATATATGCCGGCGTGCCGAGCAAGCCCGACTCGACGGTGAGGCGAGAATCCTTGGCATCGACCGACCGCGCGAGACCGAAGTCGGTGATCACCGCCCGATCGCCAACCACGATCACGTTCGACGTCTTGAAATCACGATGGACGATCGACGCGCGATGCAGCACGCCGAGCCCCGCGACGAGCTGCGGCGCGATCCGCTCGATTTCGTCGAGCGCCATCCCGCCTGCCTTCACCAGCTCGGCGAGTGTCCTCCCCTCCAACAACTCCATCGACAGGAACACTCGCCCATCGTGCTCGCCGACATCGTGCAGCCGGCAAATGTGTGGATCCGTAACGCTGCGCGCGAGAGCGATTTCGCGTCGCAGTCGCGCGATCGCATCGGCCGATCCTTCGAGCTCGGGTCGCAGCGTCTTGAGCGCGACCTTCGTGTCGAGCACCAGGTCGTGCGCGGCGTATACCTCGCCCATGCCACCGGCCGCGATGAACCGTTCGATGCGATAACGCTCCGCCGCGAGCGAGCCGATCGCGAACCGTTCGGTCGCAGCGTCGCTCGTCGACGCGTGCGACGGCAGCGTCTCGTCGCCGCCCGGTGCACCCATTCTTCGCACCATAACCGATCACGGCTGGCTCGTGCGCACCAGTGGGATCGCGATGTGGCTCTTCTCCGATTGCGGCTCGTACGCGAGATCGAGCTGCTTGCAGACGCGAACGGTTTGCGGCGCCGAGAACGCTTCGAACTGCCATTGTGCGATGTCATGCATCGCGGCGCGGTCGAGCTCGGACGACTCACTCGGACGGGTGATGTCGACCTTCGACACCTTGCCATCCGGCGCGACGCACAGTCGAACCGCAAACGTGTAGCGATCGCGATCGGTGCTCAGCTCGACCTGACGGTGGGCGACGCTCGGCAGCACGGCGTCCGACGCGAGCATCGGGAACCACGGCTTCGCCTCGTCGGTCGACTGCGCGAGCTGACCGTTGAACGTGGGTCCGATGCCCGTACCCGACGACTCGACGGGCAGCGAACGACCGGTGGTGGCGCAGGCGGAAACCAGGATGCTGACAGCGATGATGTTCTTCATGGTGATGACCTCCGTCCGGTCGCTAGAGCACTCGCGATGCCAGCCTAGACGTGCGTCATTTCAATCAGTTAGCGACCCGGACGTCGCCATCGGACGTCCGAGCCGCAAGCGTCGGACGCTTGCTACTTCGCGAGGGCGAGCTCGGCCCAGCGCAGCTTGAGCGCGCGCCGCGAAACCTGAAGGACTTGCGCGGCCGCATCGAGCTCGCCGGCGCAGTCGTCGTACACGCGGCGGACCTCGGCGTCCGGCAGATCCTTTGCTTTGCGGATCTTCGGGCACCGATCGATCAAGAGGTAGAGGCTCGACCGAGACACGCCGAGCCGCGCCGCCGCGGCTGCCGCACTCCAGCCGACACTCTGTAGCGTCGCGATCAGCTCGTCATCCGTGATCGCCGATGGATCGCGGCGCGCCTGCGCGGCGACCGGCGAGCTCGGTGCGGGCGCGGTCGCAGCGAGCAACCGCTCGAGTGCACTGTCGGCGCGTACCTCACTCGCGCCGCGATTCGCGATCGCGAGCTGGCGAGCGGCGTTGCGAAGCTGACGCACGTTGCCCGGCCACATGTGCCGGACGAGGCGCGCAACGAGCGACGAGGGCAGCCAGAGATCCGCATCGACTTGACGTGCGAGTCGATCGGCGTCACCAGTCGACACGAGCTCGTCGCGCAAAAAGTGAACGAGCAAGCGCCCGATGTCGTCGCGACGATCGCGCAGCGGCGGTACGAGCAGCTGGTAGCCGGCGAGCCGGTGAAACAGTGCCTCGCGAAATCCCGACTCGCTGATCTGCAGCTCGAGATCGGCATCGGTGGCCGCGATCAGACGCACATCAACTTTGCGCGAGCGCGCGCTGCCGAGCGGCGTGACCTCACTCGTCTCGAGCACGCGGAGCAGCGACGGCTGGATCTCGAATGGAGTCTCACCGACCTCGTCGAGAAACAACGTGCCGCCGTCGGCGCGCGCGAACATGCCGTCGTGATCATGCGTCGCGCCGGTGAATGCACCGCGCGCGTGGCCAAACAGCTCCGACGCAGCGGTCGTCGGCGGCAACGCGGCGATGTTGATCGCGAGGAACTGGCGGCTCGCGCGCGGACTGCTCGCGTGAAGTGCATGCGCGACGAGCTCCTTGCCGACACCGGTTTCGCCACGCACGAGCACCGGAACCGGCAAATCGGCGACGCGCGAGATGTCGGCCCGCACGCGCTCCAGCGAATCGCTGTCGCCGACGAGCCCGCAGCGCGGTGCCCGCTCGCCATCCGGCGCGGCGAGGTGGACGACGAGGACGACGCGATCTGCGATCTCGAGCACCGCACCACGCTCGAGCGCCGCCTGATCGAGCTTCTGCCAGGCACGCGCACCCGCGCCTGCAAGTGGACGCCCGTCCAGCTGCGCCGGGGTCGTCGATGCAAGCTCGAGCGCGACGCCCTCGCCGGACCGCACGAGCTTGACGATCGGGTTGCGCGACAGCCCGCGATCGCCGAGTCCTCGCTGCTCGCGGCTGCCCGGCGCGCTGAACATCGGTGTGCTGCGCGAGATGTCGAGGTCGTTGCCCTCCAGACGGGCACGCTCGCCGACGCGTGAGACATCGGGGTGATACGCGATGGTCAGCGTGATGACGTCACCGGCCCGCGCTGCGCTGCGCGGTGCAGCGGGCATCAGCGTGCTCGCGTCATCCACCATCGCGCGATGGTAACTCAGCTCGCGCCGTCCCAGGCATGCGCGCGCGGGATCGCGAGCTCGAGGTCGCCGCACGCTCGGCACAAGGCAGTTGCCATATTTATGTATCTATAGCACACATATATACATATGAGAACCAGCATCGATCTCAACGATCGCCTGCTGACGCTGGCGAAGCACGCGGCGACGAAGCGCGGCATCACGTTGCGCGAGGTGTTCGAGCAAGCACTGCGCGCGTATCTGGAGCCATCGCGAAAACAGGAGGGCTACAAGCTCGAGCTCGGGATCACCCATGGTGAGGTGGTGCCCGGCGTGCCGGTCGATGACTGGTCCGCGTTGCGCGGTTACGTCGCTGAGCTCGACACCGCAGACGACTTCAAGAGGTACAGGAAGTGATCGCGATCGACACGAACATCATCGTCTATGCGCGACGCGCGGAACTGCCGCATCATCGCGCCGCGCGCACGCTGTTGACCCAGCTCGCTCAAGGGGCGACACCATGGGCGATCCCGTGGCCATGCCTTTACGAATACATCAAGGTCGTGACGAACCCGCGCCTGTTCCGGCCGCCCGACACGCTCGCGGACGCTCTCGCCGACGTCGAGTCCCTGGTCGCCTCTCCTAGCGTCGTGCTCCTCGGACACGGCCCCGAACATGTCAGGCATCTGCGCCGCGCGGCCGATGACGGCCACCCGATCGGCGGCCAGATTCACGACGCGCACATCGTCGCGCTCGCACTCGAGCACGGAGTTACCGAGTTATTGAGCTCGGATCGGGACTTCCGCCGGTTCTCGACCCTGAACGTGCGCGACCCGTTCGGCTCGAGTCGTGCGGGCGAGCCACGAGGACGCTATCGGGTGCGTGGCCGGCGGAGAGCGGCGCACGCTCAGCCGTGACGTGCGAGCGCTCTCGTGGTAACTCCCGCCCTCGATGTCGGAACGGCTGGTCCCGCTCGGTAAGCGCACGGCGGAGGCCCCCATGCGCCCGCAGCCGGCCGCCGACGCGCCCAAGGTCTTCGTAGAGACCTACGGCTGCCAGATGAACGTCGCCGACAGCGACCTGATCGGCAGCGTGCTCGCCGATGCCGGCTACGCGCAAGCAACACGCGCCGACGAAGCCGACGTCATCGTCGTCAATACGTGCGCGGTCCGCGAGAAAGCGGAGGAGCGCGTGATCGCGCGCGCGAGCGAGCTCGGCGCACTCAAGCGCAAACGCCCGGGCACCGTGCTCGCGATCGTCGGCTGCATGGCCGAGCACCTGAAGGAAGGGCTCGCCGAGCGCGCGCCCGCGGTCGACGTGATCGCCGGTCCCGACAGCTATCGCCGCATGCCCGATCTGCTCGCCGCCGCGCGCGCCGAACACGCGCATCCGCTCGTCGACATCAAGCTCGACAAGGCCGAGACGTACGAAGGCCTCTCCGGCGCCATCGGTGGCGACGGCGTCTCCGGCTTCGTCACGATCCAGCGCGGCTGCGACAAGTTCTGCACGTTCTGTGTCGTGCCGTTCACACGTGGCCGCGAGCGCGGTGCGTCGCCGCGCGAGATCCTGCGCCAGGTGCGCGAGCTCGTCGCGGCGGGCTATCGCGAGATCACGCTGCTCGGCCAGACCGTGAACTCGTACGTCTGGGAAGACGTCACGTTCGCGCAGCTGCTCCGCACCGTCGCGAGCGTCGACGGCCTCGAGCGCATTCGCTTCACGTCGCCCTACCCGGTCGATTTCACCGACGACGTCGTCGCCGCGATCGCCGAGGAATCGAAGGTCTGCAAGTACGTCCACCTGCCGGTGCAGTCCGGCAGCGACGTCGTGCTCGAGCGGATGCGGCGCGGCTACACGGTCGCCGACTACCGTGCGATCGTCGCCCGGCTGCGCGCTGCGATGCCCGACATCGCGCTGTCGACGGACATTCTCACCGGCTTCTCCGGCGAGACCGACGACGATCACGCGCAGACGCTCGCACTCATGCGCGAGATTCGCTTCGACAGCGCGTTCATGTTCGCGTACTCGGAACGCGACCTCACGTTCGCCGCGAAGAAGCTGCCCGATGACATCCCGGCCGCGGTGAAGCAGAAGCGCCTCGCCGAGATCGTCGCGCTACAGGAAACGATTTCGGCCGAGGTGTTCGCCGCGCAGGTCGGCAAGCGCGAACGCGTGCTCGTCACCGGGCCCAGCAAACGCGATCCAGCGCAGCTGATCGGCCGAACAGACGGTTTCAAGTCCGTAATCTTGCCTGCCGGGGTCGGTTCCGTGGGCGGATTCGTCGATGTCACGATCGAGCGCGCAACGATGGCGACGCTGTTCGCACGCGCGTAAGATCGGCACGTGGGTCGGACCTGGGTCCTCGTGTTTTGCGTGGCGTGTGCGCACGGCGCCGGTGCGGGTGGCGGCGGTGGTGGTGAAGCGTCGTTCGCGATCACGTATCCCGATGCACCGCCGACCGGAGCGGTCGCGAAGCACGGCAAGCGCTTCTACGCAAAGCCGGAAGGCCGTTGCTTGTACGAGAACGGTCGCGAGGCGCACTGGACGATCGGTGGCGCACGCGTGACGTCCGGCGAGCTGCCGCCTGGCCTGACGATCGAAGACGGCCAGATCGGCGGCGTTCCCACGCAGACTGGCACGTACAAGTTTCACATCGAGTTCTCGAATGTCATGTGCGCCGGCAAGCCCTACACCGGGCAATCCGTAGACGGCCAGATCACCGTGCAGTGAGTCATCAACACCCGCTCGTCGAGCTTTCGCTTGCCGCGCTCGGTCGCCTAGCCAAGGTGCCGCGCTTCGGCGAGCCAGCTCATGGCGAAGACGCAGAGCTCGAAAAGATCTGGGTGCGCGCGCCGCTGTCCGTCGCGATCGGCGGCGCAGTGTCGGCACGCACCGAGCTGTTCAATTACCTGTGCGGCAAGAAGGTGCTCGATCCCGACGGCCGCCAGGGCGGGTGTGCGGGCCTGCGCATTCGCCGCGGCCGTTCGACTCGCTTCAAAGCGACGCGCGACGACGGCACCATCGAAGAGCATCTACTGCCGCCGGAGCAGGCCGACGACGATGCGCTGCGCATGCGTGCGGAAGCTGCCGAGGCCGAGGTCAAGGAACGCAAGCTCGCGCTTCAACGAGTCGAGCATGCGTTGCCGCGAGCGGCACGAGCCCGCCCTCGCGGCCTCATGATCTGGCTGTGGCCGATCTGGTGGCTGCTCACGCGCAAGCATCGCCGCGTGCTTGCCGACCGCCGCTTCACCGAGCTGGCGTACGACCAGGCGTGCGACGCGCGCGAGGCCGCGAACCGCGAGCTCGAGGAGGCCGAGCAACGGATTCGCGTCCAGCGTGGCCGCTTCTTCGAGTCGCTGCGCGCGCTGTCGTCGGGACCGCCGCTCGGCAGCAACGTGCGCGAGGTCGAGCTCGTGCTCGGCGAGGGCCCGCTGCCGGAGGGTGTCGAGCTGATCGAGCTGACGCGATCGTCGCAAGCGTCCGAGCTCGTCGACGCGATCTTCCTCGTCGAGAAAGATCGGCTGCACGCACCACACGGCGATGAAGGCACCGCGCTCGCGGTCGGCAAAATCAACGACGTGATCCCGACGCTTCCCCTGATGCTCGGCAAGGCACGCGCACTCGTGATCGCACGCACCGCACGCGACGTGATCGAGCCGGCGCTCGAGCTGCTCGACGACGAGGTCAACGACACCGAGGAAGGATTTCGGCTGCGCATCGAGCGGCTAGAAGCGATGCAGATCCTCGATGCCAACGAGTTCACGCGCACGGTGCTTGCGAACATCAAGCCGCAGATCGCGCAGAGCATCCACATGGTGATCGAGCACGGCGCGGCGCACCTCGGCGCCGAGCTGCAGCGGCTCGGCCACGAGTGGCAGTCCGGCATCGCGATGACGCAGACCAATGACGAGCTCAAGGTCGCCGTCCAGCGCATCGAACAGTCCGCACCGCTCGACGCCAAACGCATCGCCGAAGAAGTGCGGCTGCTCGTCATGGGCGGTGCAGCCGGCGCGGCGTACGACCTGTATCCCGAGCTCCTCGGAACGCTGAAGCCGCACGGTCTCGAGGAGAATCCGCCGAAGGCAGCGCCGCCGTTGCCCGCACTGGAGCTACTGCCGTCGCTGACGAATGCGTCGCCCGCGAAGCTATCGGGTGCAGCCGGCTGGCTCGGCGGCCTGCTCCGCTCGTTCGAAAGCCGCCGCGCCGACGTCATGCAGAAGGCGCAGGCGCGCATGGAGCATTTGCGCGAGGTCGCGAACGCCGAGATCCTCGACGCCGAGCCAAAGCTCTTCCAGGCGATCGATCACGCGCTCAACGCGTTCGTCATGACCGCGATCAGTCGCCAGGAAGCGTGGCTCGACGGGGCGATGACGCTCGAGCGCGAGACCGTCGCGCGTGAGGGCCAAGAGCTCGCGCCGCTCGCCCGCGCGCGCGATTTGCTCAAGCGCGACATCGGGAAGCTGCTCGCCGGCATCGCAGCGCTCGAGAAAGAGAACGCAGGTCTCGCCGCCGCCGCGGCCGCGAACCCGGTTATTTCAGCCGCGTGATGATCTCGCGCGCGACGCGCCGCGAGCCGAGCAGCGAGACGTGGCCGAGATCGTCGTAGACGATCCGTTCCGAGCGCGGAATCTCGAGCGCGTCCTGCGTCGACGCCGGCACGAGCGCATCGGCGTGCGAGAAGATCATCGTCACGCGTGTGTCTTTCGGCGGAGGCGCCGCCGCGAGCCGCTGCACGAGCGTCGAACCGATCACGAGCTCGCGCGTCGGATGGCCAATTCCGAATTCCGAAACATCAGTGCCGATGTGCGGCGATCCGAGCGTGATCAGATTCGCGACCGCGCCGTCGCCACCGAGCAGCTGCACGAAGTAGCGGCCGACCACGCCGCCCATCGAGTGACCGACGATGTCGACCTGCGGCGATCCAGTGACCGCCTGCACCTGCTCGACAAACCATGCGAGCTGACGCGCACCGGCCGCGACGCGCCCGAGCGTCCAGTACTCGAACCCGAAGATCGGCCCCAGGCCCTTGCGCGCGAGCCGATACGCCAGCGGCAAGAAGTTCGCCCGGTTCATCGCGTAGCCGTGGATGACAATGATCGGGCGTGGGCCCTGCTGCCGCGCTCCGGGCAGCGGGAAGAACCCCACTGGCCGGACCGCAGACACGGCCATCGCCATGCCCCACTCGGCCAGCGCTGTACGCAGAGATCCTACGTTGCGTTTCTGAAACGCGCGCAGAGCGTGCGGCACCAGCGGGTACAGCCCGCTGAACATCAGTGCCTGCGACACGGCGGCAACCCCACCCCGCCAAGCGAGGTGGCGAACCGAATGGCGCCGTTGCATTGCCAAGTCTAGCTAGACCTCCATGCCAGGCACATCTGCTTCGATTTCCTGCGCGATTTCGAGTGGAATGCCGAGGATGCCCTGCAGCCGATCCAGCATCTTGCGTTCTGCATGGGCGAACACGTGGTCAACGACTGCCATCCGACATGCAGCCCGGTAGATCCCGCGGCGCGATTCCGGATTCAGATTCTTCATGTACAAGTCGGGCAGATCAACGCGTTGATCGAGAAAGGTCGTCGCAGCC
>DASUFX010000523.1:0-6814 GCA_036274355.1 Kofleriaceae bacterium
GTATCACGCGCTCCTTCTTCTCCTCTTCGTCGGGCAGAGGGGTCGGGGGACGCTTGTGTCTCACGTTGTGACACAGCGTGTATCACGACGTGATACATGTCAAGGCGCGATCTACAACCAGCCGAACTTGCCGCCGAGCGCGATGTACGGGGCGCTGCCGTGGATCGTGTCGTCCGGTCCATTGAGCGTCATGATGTCGATCCCGACATCGAGGTAGTAACCGATCACCCAGACGTCGCCTTCGAGTGATGCACCGGCGCCGAGGCCTGGGCCTGCGTAGCCATCGAGTGCCTCGGTCCCGACGAACCAGCGCGCACCGCCGTGAAGCGACGCGAACAGACCCGGCCGCTCGTAGACGCCGGGTTTGCCCCAGCGGTGCAGGTAGAGCAGCTGCCAGCGCTTCTTGATGTCGACGCCACCGCCACCGAGTCCGGCTTGCGGCTTCGCGGCGTACGCGCACTCCTCGCCGTAACAGTCGATGAAGAACAGATCGGGAATCGTCGCCATCCCGAACAGCTCGACGGTCCAGTCACCGCGCCGGATGTCGAATCCGGCCTGCCAGCGCGGTGCACCGTCGTAACGGCCGAGCTCGCCGCGGTACCCCGCCCCGCCGAGACTCTCGGCGACAAAGTAGCCGTCGCCTGCGGCGGCAACCGTACTGCTCGTGATCGCGATCGCAAATACAAGCCAGCGCATCCTCGTGCGTCTCACGCGCATCGCCTTCAGCGAAGCGTGCGTCGCTAGCGCGTGATCGCGCGGTGCCGCGTCGACGCTGCTACCTCGAGGCAGCGTGCGACGTCGCAGCAGCTCTGCACACCGTCGGCAGGACACGAATGTCGCGATCGCGTCGCGTGGGAGGCGCGGATCAGCGCAGAACGCTGACCGATCCACCGAAGAACAGCACCGCTGCGACGAGGTGGCGCAGTCGCGGGCTGTAGCCGTCGACCTTGCCGATCGAGCTGTTCGAGGCGTTGCGGATCGTGCCGTCGCTGTCGATCTTGCCGATCGAGCTGTTCGACGAATCGCGGATCGTGCCGTCGCTCTCGACCTTGCCGATCGAGCTATTCGAGCCGTCGCGAATAGTACCGTCCTTCTCGATCTTGCCGACCGAGCTATTCGACGAGTTGCGGATCGTGCCGTCGCTGTCGACGCTGCCGATCGAGCTGTTCGACGAATTGCGAATCGTGACCGCGCCGAGCTCGATCGCATAGCCGAGCCGACCGAGGCCGAACAGCAGGACGAGGATCGTGACGAGCCGGGTGAACACGAGCGGACTCTACCGCTATTCGATCGCAGCTGCGCGGCGCTTAACGTTGCTTCACCCACGCAGCGAGCTCGGCGGCACCGGCGCTCGTCCGCGCGCGACGCACGTGCGCCACCGCAAGCCGAAAGTCGTCGACCGATTGATAACGCGCGGCCGCTTCGGGCGACAACGCCCTGCGAACGACGACATCGACATCGGGCGCGAGGCCGGTCAGATCGGCGGCGCCGGCGCGAATCGCTTCCATCGTCGCCCACGGCGTGTCACCGGTGAACGGCCGCGTCCCCGTGATCAGCTCGACGAGGGTGACCGCGAGGCCGAACTGATCGCTCGCGGGCGTGACCGGCTCACCTGCGAGTTGCTCGGGCGACATATACGCGTGCGTGCCTTTGCGAGTGCCCGCGGCCGTGAGGTCCTCGAGCGCGGTCGCCTTCGCGATGCCGAAGTCGGCGAGCTTGACGTCGCCCGTCGTCGACACGAGGACGTTCGACGGACTGATATCGCGATGCACGATGCCGAGCGGCAAGCCACGCTGGTCGCGTGCGTCGTGCAGATGCGCGAGGCCGAGCGCGAGCTCGCCGACGACGTGCAGCGCGAGTGGCTCCGGCAGGACCGCGCCCGCCAGATCGCCGCCGTCGACGTACTCCATCACGACATAGTAGAGGCCGTCGTCGACGCCGAGCCCGAGCACTGCGACCAGGTTGCGATGGTGCAGCTTGCCGGCCAGCGTCGCCTCGTGGATCAGCGCGCGCTCGAGATCCGCATTGCCCACCAGCTCGGGGGCGAGCGTCTTGATCGCTACCGTGCGCTGGAAGCCACTCGCGCCAAAGCTCGTCGCCAGGAACACTTCGGCCATGCCGCCGCGGCCAAGCCGCCGCACGAGCTGGTAGGGACCGAGGCTTCTGTGCACGTCCCGTCGTATCATGTGTCGTGGCCCGCGCCGCGACCGTGTACAGCGACATCCTCGACGGGGGTACTGGCCGCGTGCGCTGTCAGCTGATCGTCATCGATGGCCCGGACCGCGGCCGCGCGTGCCGGCTCGGCGAGGCCGAGGTTACCGTTGGCACCGACAAGGGCGCGGATCTCGTGCTGTCCGACGATCGTGTGTCGGCACGCCACACGACGGTGCGCGTCGACGGCTCGCGCTTCGTCGTCCGCGACCTCGGCTCGACGAACGGCACGTGGTTCGAAGGTTCGCGGGTCAGCGAGGTCACCGTGCCCGCCGGCTCGACACTGCTGGTCGGTCGCTCCGCGCTGCGCGTCGAGCCCGAAGCACAGCCGCTCGATGTTCCGCCGAGTCAGGCGCGCCGATTTGGTGAGCTCGTCGGCGAGAGTCTCGCAATGCGCGAAGTGTTCGCGGTGCTCGAACGCGTCGCCGCGGCCGATGCCACCGTGCTCGTCGAGGGCGAGACCGGCACCGGCAAGGAGCTGGTCGCGCGCGCCGTCCACGATGCGTCGCCGCGCCGTCGCGGTCCGTTCATCGCGGTCGATTGCGGCGCGTTGCCCGAAGGCCTGCTCGAGAGCGAGCTGTTCGGCCACGTGCGCGGTGCGTTCACCGGAGCTGCGCAGCCACGAGCCGGCATGCTCGTACGCGCCGATGGCGGCACGCTGTTCCTCGACGAGCTCGGCCGGATCACGCCGACCGTACAAGCGCGCCTTCTGCGCGTGCTCGAAGAGCGCGTCGTGCGGCCGCTCGGTGGTGACAGCGAGCGTGCGATCGACGTTCGCATTATCGCCGCGTCGCGCGACGATCTCGATGCCGAGGTTGCCGCCGGTCGGTTCCGGGCTGACCTCATGTACCGGCTCGCCGTCGTGCGCGTCGCGTTGCCGGCGCTGCGCACGCGGCGCGAGGACATCCCGTTGCTGGTCCGCGAGCTGTTGCGCCGCCGGGGCTTTGCCGACGAAGCGCCGAGCGGTCCCGGCCTCGATCGCCTGCTCGCCCATAGCTGGCCCGGCAACGTACGCGAGCTGCGCAACGTGATCGATCGCGCGCTCGCACTCGCGCCCGGCGCCCAACGCTTCGCCGATCTGCCGATCCGCGTCGACGGGGGCCCGGTCGCGGGTGAAGGGCTCGCGGTGCGCAGCGACCTTCCGTACGCCGAGGCAAAGGCGGTCGTGTTGCACGAGCTCGAGCGCCGCTACCTCGCCGACGTGCTCGCGCGCGAAGGCGGCAACTTGTCGGCTGCCTCGCGCACGTCCGGCATCGATCGCAAACACCTGCGCACGCTCGCGCGCAAGCATGGTCTCGTCGACGACGGCGAAGGCGACGACTAACGCTACATCCCGGTGATCGGAACCGTCACCGTGCCGAGGTCCGTCACCTGGTTGCGCGGGTTGATGACCTTGTTCGTCAGCGCCGGCGCCGTGCCGATCGATGCATCCTGGCCGTTCAGCGCCGAAACCGAGATCGTGTATGTCGCGGCCTCGTAGCCACCCGTGATGCCGAACCCATCGGCGCAATTCCAGATGTCGCTCACGGAATTGCTCGCGTTCGACACGTCTGTGCCCACCGCTTCGAGGCCACCTGCCGCGCCAGCCTGCGCACACGTGAGCGTGTTGTTCGAGGTCGCACCGCGGAGGACCCATGCGAGCTGGAAGTAGCCACCGTCGGAGAGAATCTGCACGTTCAGCGTCTTGTCGCTGAACGTGACATCCACGACCGCCGAGAGCGACTTCGCATACACGGTCGTGTTGTTGTGATCCGCGATCTCGACCCATGACTGGTAGACCCCTGCCGGCAGCGGCGCGCTCGTGCCTGCCCCCGACGAGCAATCGAACAGATCGATGATGACAGTTCCCACCGGGTTGCCCGCCGTATCGATCGGCTGGTTGTACAGCGCGGCCGTGTCGAAGCCAGTCGGACATGGCGCCACCGTGTTTGTCGCGATGTTTCTCAGCTGCCAGGTCGCGCTGATGAACGCGTCCGCGACCGGCTCGTACAGACACGCCGCCGAACACCCGTCGCCGCTCATCGTGTTGCCGTCGTCGCACTGTTCGCTCGCTTGGTCGACCGTGCCGTCGCCGCAATACGGCCCTTCGATCGCACACGATGCCGAGCAGCCGTCGCCGTTGACCTTGTTGCCGTCGTCGCACTGCTCGCCACCGAACGTGTTGACGTGACCGTCACCGCAGAACGGGTCCGTCGGGCCATCGCTGTCGTCGACGAAGATGCACCCACCGACGGTGAGAGCCGCGAGCAAGGCGATTCGCTTCATCGTGCCAGCCTATCCGAAACGCCGTGGCAGAAGCTGGCTTTGTCAGGTCGCACATCACAGCACACGCACCACGATCGCCGAGATGTTGTCGCGGCTGCCCGCGGCGTACGCGGCGTCGACGAGCGCACGGCACGCACGCTCTGCCGAGCGATCCAGCAGCGCTGCGATCTCGTCGGTCGTGAGCACCTCCGACAAACCGTCGCTGCAGAGCAGATACACGTCGTCCGGTTGCGCGCGATCGACCTGCACGTCTGGCTCGCCACTCGCGCCGAGTGCGCGCGTGACGACATGCCGCCACTGGAACGTGCTCGGATCCACGGGCGTGCCCGCCGCCATCAGCTGCGCGAGCAGCGAGTGATCGATGGTCAGCTGCGCGAGCTCGCCGCGCCGGAGCCGATACACGCGGCTGTCGCCGACGTGACCGATCACGACGAGCTCGCCGGAGACGCGCAGCACGGCAACGGTCGATCCCATCTGCTCCAGCACGCCGGTGCGACGGGCTGCGATCCGCTCGTTTGCGAGCCGCGTCGCGACGATGATCTCGTTCTCCGCGACCGTGCGCTGTGGATCGATCCGGTACGGCCACGTCACGTCCGCATCGCCGGCGGTGCGGCGCACGAGCTCGCAGATCGACTCGACCGCGATTGCACTCGCGACCTCGCCGCCTTCGTAACCACCCATACCATCAGCAACGACGAACAGACCGAGCTCGGGACGCGCGCAGATCGCGTCCTCGTTGTTGGTACGCCGGCCGGGAACACTGAGACCAAATGCATCGAGCAACATGCACGCGCATAGAGCGCGCGCCGTGCCACATGCATCACAGCATCGCGATTGAGCAGCCTGGGGCGGCGATGCCCCGATCGCGGCTAGCGCCTGGGGTCAGTCGCCGTCGAAGTCGCCGTCGCTGTCGACCGCCTCCCGGAACGGCAGCGCGTTGACCCGGTCACCGATGCAAGCGCCCATCGTCAGGCCGTCCTCGATCGCCGAGCGGTAGTGGATGCCGCCATACAGGCGCGAGATCGCTGCCTCGTTCGCTGCATCGGCAAACGAGTCGAAGGACCGCGGTGCGATGCCGCGATAGTCGTTCGTGTGATCGGTAAACCCGACCTCGCCGAACATTGCGGTCATCACCTCGGAGCCCGCGCCCGACTGCGCAGAGTGTCCCGACGGATACTCGGGGAACGGAGGTGTGACGATGAACGACGACCACATCGCATCGAACACGAGCCGGTTGTAGCTGATCGGCCGGATCAGGTTGAACTGGAACTTCATCTTCCAGCACGAGATGAACGCGTCGGAGACGGCGATGCCGAGCTTCGCATACGTCTCGGCCGCGACGGCGAGCGATGCGTTGTCCGCGTCGAGGAGCTGCGTCGCGATCGCGATCGAGTGCCCCGGTGGCGTCGCCGTCTTCATCGCTTCATCGGCCCAGAACAGCGCGATCTCCTTTTGCTCGGGCGTCAGGTTGTTCACCGCATCGAAGACTTCCTTTGCCTCGACGTAGAACTCCGAGCCCGGTTGTGTCGAGAACGGCGGCGGCATGCCGAAATCGCACTGGCCATTGTCCGGCGAGAGGAACGGTCGGTTGTCGCCCCAGAACGGCTGCAGCGCCGGCTGGAACATGGGTGGCGTCGGGACCCACAAGCCCGCGCCCATCGGCGGCGCGTAGCCCGCCGGGAAGTTGCGCGAGAACCCTTCGTGGCCACCGTCGGTTGTCGACCATTTGAAGATCGCCGCCGCGACTGCGCGACCGTACTTCGCCGAGCGGTCGAGCGTCTCTCGGCCAGCCTTTTCGACGTACGCGGCAGCGAGCCGCGCCTCGAGCTCGTCGATCGCGGCGAGGTTCTCCGCGCTCGCGTTCGGAAACATGTCGCGCGAGATCTGTGCGAGCGCTGCATTCGCCGACGCCGGCCAGTAGTAGTTGCCGTCGAGATCGATGGCCGGCATCTCGGGCATGACCGTGAGCACACGGCCGAGCGACTTGAAGTCGCGCATACCGTTAACGACCGACTCGTAGAGTGTGATGCCGCTGTACGCGAACGCCCGCGACGCAACCGGTGGCGAGAAGCCTGGTGTTTCGCGCACCAATACGAGCTGTAGCGCGAACCATGCAGTTGCCGTCGCGCCGCTCTGCTGGCTCACCGGTACACCGCTCGTTACCTCGTTGTTGTCGCCGCAACCGACCAGCAGCGCGGCCATCACGCACAGGGATTGTCTGGCTCTCGTCATGGCGAGCCAGCGCAGTTCAAGCGTCGTGCCCCGATCGTGAGGCGCTGCTAGGAGCGTGTAGCTCATAGATCGGTCTTCCGGACTGAACGCACGATCCGGATCGACG
>DASUFX010000524.1:0-3013 GCA_036274355.1 Kofleriaceae bacterium
GCGAGTCGCTGCGTCATGTACGTGCGCAGCTGCGGATCCGTCGCGGCGATGAGCTCTGCGACCGTGAACTTGATCGGCTTCGACGGCGGCACGTGACCGATGCCGAGCAAGCGATCGATGCGAAACGCCGCGATCTCGCGACGCGGATCCGATTGCGGCCACACCTGCTCGGGCTTGAACGACGCGCGCGCGCCGTTCATGAAATCGATGCGCAGCGACAGCGATGTGCCGCCGTGATTGAGCTTGACGCGCGACACCGGCGCGGCGCCGATCGGCGCGAGCAGATTGTCGTCGTGCGCGCCGAACACGTTGTTCGGTGCTCTGATTTCCGGAATCGCGACCACAAGCGATGCACGCGGCAAGCGCGACGGCGTCTGCGCGGACGCGAACGTCGTCGATGCTTCCGCTTCGTGCGCGCTGAAATAGTTCGACGCGAGATCGAACGTGCGGCCGACGCCGACATAGACGCCGCCGACGGCGCTCACCACGACGGCGAGCTCCAGGGCGATGCAGGTCCCTAGCCGCACACCGAAAATTTAACACGTGCGCGAATTCCCTCGCAAAACGAGAGTTATTCGGGCGGCGTGTCCCGGTCCGCAGAGCTTGCGCCTTCGACGACATAGCTCGCTTTTCGGTGCCGCGCGGTCGGGACGTGCTTCTCCCAGCACGCGACCGAGCAAAAGCGCAGCTTCATCCGTCCCGTATTGCACGACGCGACCGTGCAACGGATCGCGTTCGTCCCGGGCGGTATCAGCTTGCGGCACGTGGCGCAGACCAGGCTCGCCATGGACCCTCTGTTAGCAGGTATGCGCTTGCATATCCACTTCCGGATCTGCACCTACTTCAGTAACGCAGTGACTTGGCGCTCGAGATTCGCTGCACCGCCGCGAAACACCGCGCGAACGCGGCCCTCGCGATCGATCACGACCGTATGTGGGATGGCCGATACGCCGTACCGATCGCTGGTCTCGCGATCGCCCGCCAGGAGCGTCATCGCGTATTTGCGCTCCGCGAAGATCGACCAGGCCTGTGCCGGGTCATCGATGTTGATCGCTACGACGACGACGTCCGGATGTGCACGCGCGAGTGCGTCGAGCTTCGGCATCGCTCTGAGGCACGGCCCACACCAGGTCGCCCAGAAATCGAGGACGACGACGTGGCCGCGCGCACTGTCGAGCGTGAACGGCGGACCGAGCTGGTGCTCGGCGGTGATCGTCGGTAGCGCAAACGCAGGCGCCGGATCGCCTTGGGTCATCGGCCGCACGCGCTCGACGTGGCCGGTGATCCACAGCACCTGCACGAAAATCCCGGCAAGCGCGACCACGAGCACGCCCCACCCTGCCCGGCGCATGAGCTTGGTGCCCGCAACCGCTGGCGAAGGGCGGCGCGCTAGGGCGCAGGCGAGCGCCATGAGGCCACCGGCCCACGCATACGCGATCCCCGACAGCATCCACATCACAGGCCGCGGCACGTCGAGGCCGGTGCTGTACACGATCAGCGACGCGGCCAGCGCGACGAGGATCAGCGGCAACGCGGCGACACATGCAAAATCAAACGCGCGGCCGAGCTCGCGCCTTCTGCCGCTCGCCGCAAAGATGATCACGGCGCCGACGACGAGAAACCCGAGGTCGACGACGAGCGAGTCCGTGAGCGTGCTGACGACCGCACGCACGCCAAGCGTCGGATCGACGGCGATCCCCAGCCAGATCGCAGCGGTCAGCGCACGCAGCTGAGTCGCGACCAGGAGCACCAGCATCATGACGAGCAAGTCCGAGCCCGAGCGCCCGGCATGCTTGCGATCACCGGCCGTCGCGAGTGCAGCGCTCGGCCGCACGATCGCAGCCCCGATCCGCTCGCCGAACGTCACTTGCCGCCGCGGCGCTGCATCAGGATCTTCTTTGCCTGTGCGACCACCGCCGACGGCACGCCCTTCGACCTGCCGAGCTGCGTCAGATCCTTCTCGCGGAGGAACGGCATCAGCCGCATGGCTTCCGGGATCGGCGTCTTGGGGTTCCGGCATAGCGCGTACTTCGTGCCGTAGAGCTTCGTGAACTCGCGTTTGGACGCGATGTAGCGGATTACGTCGTCAGACAGCGAGTGGTTACGGGCGTAGCGGCCGGCCTCGAATTCGGTGACCGCCGGTGACTTGATAGCAGCCATCGCGACGACGCGCATCGGGTCGCGAATCAGGATGGCGCGAGCGAACCCGTTGCCGAGCGTGGCGAGCCGAATCTTCATCGGCATCGTCATCTTGTCGATCGGGATGTCCTGGGTCTGGGTGAAGTCCTGCGGCTGGTCCTCGTCGATGACCTGGTCGCCGTCGCCCTGCGTCAGCGCGCTGTCATCACCGGTGCTCGCGTCGGCCGCCATCGCGAACAGCGCGTCGTTCTCGGCGCTCGGCTGTAGCTTCTCGCTCTGGATCGCGCGGGCAATTTCGTCCCACGCAGCGAGCCCGGGCACGCGGACGTTGTTGCGGACCGCGAGCTCGACCGCGCGATCGACCGTCGACATGCGCGCGGCCTGGTTCATGTACATCGCGCCGATGATCTGCGGATGGCGCAGCATGCGCTGCTCGTTCGCCGCGATGCGATCGACCTCGCGCGGTCCGAGCTTGCCCGCCATGAACGCAAGAGTTTCGTCGGCGATCGACGGGTTCTGCACGATCGCGTCGAACACCGCGGGGCGCGTGGCCGTGTGCTGCGCGAAGAAATCGATCACGCGCGCGTCGAGGCTCGGATTCGCGAGCACGCCGGCGAGGATGTTGTCGGGCAGCTTCGCAGCGCTCTCGCGTGCGCTCTTGGCGAGGTTCGCGTCGGCATCGAGCGAGATCTGATAGAGCACGCTCACCTGATCGATCGGCGGCAGTGGCGCGACGCCACGCGCAGCCATCATTTTCGCAGGGCCAGGTCCAAGCGCTTTTTGCGCCGCGGGCGAGAGCCGCGCGACGTCGAGCGGAGTGTGTTCGATCATGATTGGTTGCGTTGATAGAGAATCTTGAGACCCTTGAGCGTGA
>DASUFX010000525.1:0-2736 GCA_036274355.1 Kofleriaceae bacterium
GCGATGCCGCGCTGATCGAGGATCTCGATCGCCCGTGCATGCAGACCGCCCGCGCGCTGTCCCTCGACATCCTGCGTGAGGCGACGCTCGACGATGGCGACATCGACGCGCGCCAATGCCAGCTCGCCCGCCAGCATGAGACCCGTCGGGCCGCCGCCCACGATCAGGACTGCATGGTTCGTCATGCGATGACCCTGCGCTATCACCCCGGGCTTGTGGCAAGCCGGGTGCTGTGGCATAGGTTGGAAGTGGAGAGGGACGGTAGTCGCGCGCCCCTCGCAGGTTCGTGCCACTGCGGCGCTCTGACGATCGAGCTGGAGACGACGCGCGACCCGAGCGATCTACCGGTACGCCTGTGCGGCTGCGCGTTCTGCACGAAGCACCGGCCGCGCTACACGTCCGATCCAGCGGGTCACGTCACGATCCGGATCGACGACGAGAGCGACGTGAGCCGGTACCGATTCGGTCTCCGGCTCGCTGATTTTCTGATCTGCAAGGTATGCGGCGTGTTCGTCGCTGCCGTCGAGCCTGGGCCGCCGGCCCGCGCGGTGATCAACCTCGACGTCCTCGCGCGTGCCGCGGACTTCACGGCAGCGCCATCGGAGTTCACTGCCTACGACACCGAGGATGCAGCCGCGCGGACGGCGCGCCGTGCGAAGAATTGGACGCCGGCCACGCTGACCGTCACACCACGGTGACGACCTTCGACGCGAGCATGGCGCCGCGATGACATTCGCTACTGCGGTGCGGCGAGAGCGTCGCGAACCGCACGCTTGAGTTGCTTGCTCGTCAACTTGGCATCGAGCACGCAGACGAATGCGGTGGCAAGCGGCGGCGCAGTGCCAATTCCGATCACCGGCACGCCTCGACGCTCGAGCAGTGCGCCGAGTGTCGCGAGCTCAGCCGGCAGGAGCGCGTCGAGGCCGACGATCAGGAGCTGGGCGGCGCCGGCATCGAGGATGGCGGTTGTTTGCACCTCGATCGTTGGCGACATCAGCGCGAGCTCGTCGACGAGCCAGCCACGAAGGTCGTGGTCGTGCGCAAAGACGCGGATGATCACCTCGGTCGGCATGCAAACGCATGATGGCAGCCCGCGCGCGATTGCCATCGGATCTCACGCTCTCGCCTCGGTGAGCGTTCACTCATGGTGAGAAACGTGTAAGGTCGGCGCGTGTCGATTGCCGAGTCCATGCTGGATCTAGTCGGGCGCACGCCAATGGTGCGCTTGCGCCGTATCGCCGGTGCGACTGCGGGGATTGCCGAGATCGCGTGCAAGCTCGAGGGTCACAACCCTGCCGGTAGCGTGAAAGACCGCGCGTGCCTCGCGATGGTCGAGGCTGCCGAGCGCGACGGACGGCTGAAGCCTGGCGACACCATCGTCGAGCCGACCAGCGGGAATACCGGTATCGGCCTCGCACTCGTGGCCGCGGTGAAGGGGTACCGGCTGATCCTTTGTATGCCGGACGACGCATCGGCCGAGCGACGCGCACTTCTCGCGCACTACGGAGCTGAGGTCGTGCTCACGCCCGGGCGCAAGCTCATGAAGGGTGCGATCGAGCGGGCCAAGGAGATCGTGGCGGCGAACCCGCGCTGCTTCATGCCGCAGCAGTTCGACAATCCGGCGAACCCGCAAGCGCATCGCTCGACCACTGCTCTCGAGATTCTCGAGGACACGAACCGCGCGGTCGATGCGTTCGTGGCCGGTGTCGGTACGGGCGGCACGATTACCGGCGTTGGCGACGTGCTCAAAAAGGAGATTCCGACGATCAAGATCATCGCGGTCGAGCCGGCGACGTCACAGGTCCTCGGTGGTCGCGCGGCCGCGATGCATGCAATCCAGGGCATCGGCGCCGGGTTCGTACCGGGTGTGCTCGATCGCAGCTTGATCGACGAGGTGCTTGCGTGCGAAGAGCGCACGGCATTCGACATGGCAGGTCGGCTCGCACGCGAGGAAGGCATCACGTCGGGAATGTCCGGAGGCGCAGCAGTGTGGGCTGCGGTCGAAATCGCCAAGCGGCTCGGCAAGGGCAAGCTGGTCGTGACGGTGATCCCCGATACGTGGGATCGCTACACGAGCATCGACAAGCCGAGCAGCATGGACTTCATCATCTGAGCGCATCGTGGCATCTCGCTATTCGGTTCTGTACGGCCTGCTGCTCTCGCTGGTAATCGCGATCGTCTCGTACCAGCTGTACACGGCGCCGATCCCGCCGTTCTCGATCGGTACGCCTGCGCGACATCCGATCGACGCAATGCTCGTCGCGATCGTGATCGGCATGCTGATCCGCAACACCGTCGGTGTGCCGGCGCGGTTTGCGGCCGGCGTTCGCTACGCAGTGGTCAGCATCATGCCGCTCGGCATCGTGCTCATGGGCGCGCGTCTCAACTTCTTCGACGTCGTGCGGACGTCGGCGACCGCGTTGATCATCAGCGTGATCTGCGTGTGCGTCGCGCTATCGCTGACCATCTGGCTGTGCCGGCGCGTCGGCATCAGCCAGAAACTCGGCATCTTGATCGGCATCGGCACCGCGATTTGCGGCGGCACGGCCATCGCAGTCGCAGCGCCGGTGATCGAGGCTGACGACGACGACACGGCGTTCGGAATCGCGACCGTGACGTTGTTCGGCATGGTCGCCGTGTTCGTGCTGCCACTGCTCGGCCACTTGTTCGGCATGAGCCAGCTCGAGTTCGGCGTGTGGGCCGGCACGTCGGTGCACGCAACGCCGCAGGTCGTCG
>DASUFX010000526.1:0-2250 GCA_036274355.1 Kofleriaceae bacterium
GATGCCTTCGTCGTCGGCCTTGCGGTCGAGCAGCAGCTTGCCGAGCTGGTAATGGCCACCGCCCTCGTTCGGCGCAACCTCGATCATCTTGCGGTACGCGTACTCCGACGTCTTCGGATCGCCGAGTCGCTTCGCGCTGCCGCCCCACAGTCTGAAGTAATCGGACGCGGTCATCGTCCCGCGATCGACCGCGGTCCAGGTCACGAGCGCGAGCAGCTGGGCGCTCGCGAGCGCCGCGATCGAGACGCGCTTGCGCAACACGATCGATGCAACGAGCAACACGCCGATCAGCACGCCACCGACGGCGAAGCCGTGATCGAAGCGGCTGACACCCGCGAGGAGCAGTGCGATGGCGCCGGCGATGATCCACCACAGCCACTGCATCGCACCGTCGAACCAGCCGCCGATCACGCCAGCGATCTCGCGCGTCGCTTGCAGCGGTTGCCGCGTCGCGACCCACGTCCAGACGCGGTCGGGTATGACGAGGATGTAGAGCCCGAGCATCAGCCACGCGAACAGACCGATCTCTAGCGAGGTCCAGACAATGCCGGCGTGCAACGCGATGCCAAGCGGCGCCGCGATCCACCACGTGCGCTTGTTCCAGATCGTCGCCGCGAGTGTGAGCTCGACGAGGATGACGATCCACGAGGCGCCCTTGATGCCAACCGTCGCGTCGACGAGCGACCGGATCCCCCCGCTGAGCTGACTACCGAGCGTGCGACCGTCGACCCATGCGCCGTTCATCTTCGAGACCGCGGCCCAGAAGTAGAGCAGCGCGAGCTGGATGAAGATGAGGCGCAGCGCCCACGACCGCACCGGCGTCGTCGCCGTGGCGCCGGCGGGGCGCTCCCACGGCACGAAGCACGCCAGCAGCAGGATGAGCCATACCAAGTAATGGTGCTGGTAGGAGTCGAGATGGCTCGAGAAGTAGAGCCAGCCGTAGACCACGGTCGCGATCGGCAGCACGTATCGCGTGAGCACGCCGCACGCGACGAAGATGAACAAGTACGCGAGCACGAGCTCGCTGACGCTGTACAGCACGCGACCGGGCGCAAGCGCGTCGAGCAGAGGTAGCTGAGCGACGTTGAAGTCACCCGCACCGTAGCGTGGCGCGTGCTCGATCTGGCGGAGCGCATCGATCGCGAGCAGTGCGAAAACGACGACTCGCGCGAGCACGAGCTTGGCCCACGGCACCTCGAACCCGAACCAGAAGCGCGGCTCCTCGGCGGGACCGAGCGTCGACGTGGCGCTTGCGTTCCGATCGGCGCGTGCAGCTTGTCGGCGTTGTGCGCCGCGCGATTTCTTTTCTTCGATCTTTTGCGGCTCGCGCTGCTCGGGCTCGGGCTTCTGCGGTTCCGGCTTCGCGACGGTTGCCTCCGGCTTGGGCGCTGGCTTCGCCGCGGGCTTGCCGCCCTTCTTGCGCTTCTTCGCCATCGCTACAGCTCCGGCTCCTTGCACATGTCGGCGTGGCCGAAATGCGCAGGCGGACGATCGAGATACGTGCAGTCGACCGAGAGCTCGACCGGCTTGCCGGGATGGTCTTTGCACAGCTTCGCGGCCATGCCTTCGAGCACGGTGTAGCGCCCGCGCTTGGCGACCTCGATCCACGCTTCGTGGAACTCGGTCGTCAGCGGCACCGGCTGCTTCTCGATCGAGAAGCGCGGCGAGCATTGCGCCATGCGCATCGGCGAGAACATGCGCCATGCGAACCGCTCGTCGTGAGGGTCGTGCCGCAAGACGTAGTAGTGCAGCGGCAGCAGCAGCTGGATCGCGAGAAACGCCAGGATGAAGCGGCCGCGCCACGTCTTGGTGAGCGCGCTGAGATGAGCCGCCGGATTCACGTCGCCGCGAGCTTACAGCGGAAGCGCCATCTACAGCGGCAACGCGGCCTGCGAGGCTGCGGTGATCGGTCGCGGCGGCGGGTGATACGTCAGATCGTCGTCGATCCGCGCGCCCTGCGGGATCGGCGCACGCCGCACGACCTCGCCGCCCTCGAGCGAGGCGACCGCCTGGCCATCGACGTAGAGCACCGCGTTGCCGACGATCGCCGGCACGCGCGGACCGGGTGACAGCACGCCGACCAGGTTCAGCGGATCGGTAGCGGCGACGCGGCTCACGTCGGCAACCGGACCAGGGTTGCGGACGCCGCGCAGCTCGTCGAGCGCTTCGGGAAGTGCGAATTGTTCGCCGACGAAGCCGGTGACGAACCGGCCGCCACGGATCTCGCCGCGCGCTTCGAGCCGGCGCAGC
>DASUFX010000527.1:0-5941 GCA_036274355.1 Kofleriaceae bacterium
CCTGATAGCCCTCGGTGTCGAGCGCCGCGCTAGCGACGCGTGCCACCGCGCGCTCGACCGCGGCCTTCAGGCGTTCGGCGTCGAGCTCGGGAAACTCTGCCCGCAGCACACGGGTAATGATGTCGACTTGGTCGACACCCATGGACTGGCCCCGCATGTTGCGACGTTACCATCGTTCACGTCACTTAGAACGGTACCGATGCCCCCAGGGTGGCGTTGAGCGCGCCATCCGCTGACTCGCTGACATAAGCGATTGCGCGGACCGAGGTGTCGATGACGAGGTACTCGTGCTTGAACAGCTCGATGCCGGCCTCGGCAGCGATCACGGGATAGCCATTGCCGCTCAAATAGCCAAACCCGACGCGTACGCCGAGGTACGGGTTCAAGTAGCGCCGGTGGCCATCTTGTAGATAGCTCGAATACAGCGCGCTGCCGAATGTCGCGAGCACCGCCCGCGAATCGCCGCCATCGCCCTTCGGGAACACCGCAAGCTCGAACGTCGCGTAGCGCTGCAGGCGCAGGTTGATGCCTGCACCGACGCGCGTGCGCTGGCGCATGCCGGGCTCGATCAGCGTGAGCGTCGCGAGCTGTGGCCCGGGATACATGCGCGCCTCGGGAATCTCCTCATACGGTTGCTCGCCGGCGCGACTGATCGAGACCGTGATCGTCGCGAGCTCGACGCGATTGAGCAGCCAACGCTGCTCGCCTTTGACCGCTTCGATCTCGCCGCGCACGCGCGTCATCTCCTTCTCGATCGTGAGCAGATCGGCGATGGGGCCGCTCTGCGACGCGAGCTTCTGCAGGCGCTCCATCGTCAGCTCGAGGTTCTTCAGCGCGAGCTCTTGATCGAATAGCGTCTTGCTGACGTCGCTCGACAGCAGCCGCTTGTTCGTGACGTAGCCGAGCGTGCCGAGCCACGTTGTCACCGCCGTGGCCTGCGCCGGCGGCACACGAAATTCGAGCGCCGCGCTCGACGCCGATTTGCCCGAGCCCTGCACGTTCTCCGACACCATGCGGCCGCCACTCGCGACGACGCGGCTGCGAATCACATCGACCGTCGCGCTGACATCGGCGGTCTGCATGTCGAGCCACGCTTCGATGACGAGCTTCTCGGGCTCTTTCTGTTCGGGCGATGCCACCGGCTCTGGTGGTGGCGCTGCACCGGAGCCCGCGCCTGCGGCACCGACCGCGAGGTTGGCGCCATCGGGGCTCGCCTCGTCAAAATCTGGCGCGCTGTCGTCGGAGAGGCGACGGTGGCGGACGGCAACATCCGAGCTCAGCGAGTTGGTTCGTCGCGACACCTGCGCGTTCGTGATCGGTTCTTCGAGCCGCGCTTCTTGTTCGAGCTTCGACACCATCGGTGCCTGTGGCATGCCCGCTGGCGCCATGGCCATCTTCTTCGTCCCTCCCAAACAACCAGCGAGCGCGATCAAGACAAGGATGCGCATGCGCTCGTGACACGACGTCGATCGATCGGTTGCGCGGCCGGCAAGCAGGTTTGCCACTGGCAGCGTGCGTGGCCGCATCGCGATCGCGCTTCTCGCGCAACAAAGCAACCTTGCGCGAGGGCGACGCAGCGCGCGTGACACCTGCCGACGACGAATCGTCTCCCGCGGGAATCACGGCGCGCGTGGCATCGCGACTGCACTGTGAGTTGTCACAACCTTGTCAGGAGACGCAGCCATGCTCGAAGCGATTTCTCTCTCGGCACTCGCCGACGTCACGGGTGGATCGAAGTGGAGCGAGATCCGCGCGGCGGCGCGGCCGCACTGTCCGCAGACCGTCGCGCGCTTTCCGAAAGCGCCGACCAATCGCGCACAGGCGGAGCGCATCGGCAATGCGTGCCTTGCCGAGATGGGCGAGTGGAAGGCGAGCATGGGCGGCCGCGCACGGATCCAGGCCGGCATCGACGACGCGTTCCCGAAGTGAGCGAGGGGACCAGGGCGACTTCCCCGTTTCGGCGCCGAAAAAAATGAGCGGCGGCCCAGGAGGAAGCCGCCGCTCTACCGGGGTGTCCGCAATGCGGGGGCCCCGAAACACTTGTTGATCCACCCTCTGCCGCGCAACGCGCGACGGTGACGCAGCAGCTATAGAGCAACGGCCGGGCCCGCTCCCAGCCCACTCAAGTGCTCGATCACAAAGGCGTGACCTCGGCTCGACCGCTAGCCTGGCTACTGGCATAGCCGGTTCAACGGACCTGAGCTTATGGGAGTTCCGGCCCTTGCGCAGATCACCGCACGTGCGCTTCGGGCAAGTGCGGTTTGGATTTACGCCTATCCGCGATACGTGCGCCGATGCCGCCGCCGATCGCACCGAGCACCGAGCCGAGGAGGAGTCCGACGACGCCCACGATCTCCCAGGATTTGTCGCTAGTGCTCGCGCCCATCAGAATCGCGAATCCGATCCCGAGCCCCAGCCCCGCATGACGGCCGCGTACCGGCGTGAACAAGCCAGCGAGGAGTGCACCGCCCGTCGCGCCGCCGAGCAACGCGAGGAGGTATGCGCCCTCGCCATCGGCCACGATCATCGTCATGCCGATCATGAGAATGGCCGCGCCGAAGCCGGCGAACCCGCCGCCGAGCACGAGCCACACCTTGGCGACCGGCTCGCCACGGTGGCGCGATGTCAGCGCGCCGACAATTGCACCGCCGAGCGCGACGCCGATCGCGATCAGCGTATCGATGTTCATCGGTTCTCCGATCCGGTGCGCAAAGACTCCGATTCCGATCGCCATCGAGACAGTTGCCGCGATCGCGGTCTTGCCGAAATCGAGCTCGGGCAGCAAGCGGCGCGCGAATTGCGCCGCGCCACACGCGGCGACAAACAGGATCACAGCGCGCGTGACGTAGTCGAGTACGAACAATTGCTGGGCGAGGGCCCTCAGCCAAGTCGTCGCGCCGACGAGAATCAGTCCAGCGATCAGGACGTCGCTGTGCTTGCGCTCCACGGCTATAGTGTACCCCGTGGACGAGCTCGATCCAGACCGGACCAAAGTGTCTGTCGTCGATCCGCTCGTCGGTAGCGAGCTCGATCGCCGCTATCGCATCGAGTTTCGGCTCGCGGCTGGCGGCTTCGGCGCGATCTATCGCGCGACGCATGTGATCAACCGTCGGGCCGTCGCGCTCAAGGTGCTCCACACGTCGCTCGCGAGCGAAGCGGACGTCGTCGCGCGGTTTCGTCGCGAAGCACAGGCACTCGGTGCACTGCGCAATCCGCACACGGTGATGGCGTACGATTTTGGCGAGACGGCCGACGGCACGCTGTACATCGCGATGGAGCTGCTGCAGGGCGAGAGCCTGTTCGAGCGGTTTCGCGCGCTCGGGCCACTTCCGTGGCGGCGGATGCTCGCGATCGTGGAGCAAGTCTGTAGCTCGCTCGCCGAGGCACACGCGATCGGCATCGTGCATCGCGATCTGAAGCCGACAAACATCCACCTCGAAGAAGTCGGCGGCGATCCCGATTACGTGAAGGTGCTCGACTTCGGCATCGCGAAGATCCTCCACGGCAGCACGCTCGACAGCATCGAGCTCACGCGCTCCGGCCAGATGATCGGCACGTTCGATTACATGGCGCCGGAGCAGATGTTCGGCGGCGCGGTGTCACCACGCTGCGATATCTACACGCTCGGCGTGCTCATGTACGAGATGATCAGCGGTGACAAACCGTACGGCGATCCGGAATCGCCGGCGGCGATGATGCAAGCGATCGTCACGCGCAAGGTGCCGCCGCTGTCGACCGTGAGCGACGCACCCGCCGCGCTCGACGCGGTTGTCATGCGCTGTCTCGAGCGCGAAGCGGCAAAGCGCTACCCGAGTGTCTCCGCGCTGGCCGATGACATCGACCGCGTGCTCAGCGACGATGATACGAAGACCGACGCGCGCATGTCATTCGGCGACGACACCGCGACCGCGATCGACAAGGCGCCCGAGCCGCGGGACACCGTCGAGACCATGGACGCAGTCGATCCGCGCACGACGTTGCCGGGGATTGCGCCGCCCGAGCGCAACACACCGTGGCCGCTGTCGCCGCGGCGAAAATAGCTGCGACAGGTGGGACTTCGCGGTGGCGTACTCGGCGTCTCACGGCAGGCGTACTGGCCACCGTCGCTGGCTAGGCGAGCTGCACCGTGAACCTGCATCTCAGCGACGCGTGATCGTTTGGAAAATGTAACTGCGCGACGCGAGGTTGACGCTGCGTGGCACGGAAGCTGCTCGAGGGCGCGAGCATTATGCTTAGCCGAATTGCTTTTGCTGCTTTTGCTCTGACTGCCCCGATTCTCTCCACCGCGTGCACCGACCAGGTCGACGACGAGCTCGACGGCGATGACGCGACGGAAGGCGACGCCTCGAAGGCCGACGCTCCGGGCAGCACGTACACGTATTACTTCGTCAAGCCGGACCTGCGCCGGTGCGCGTCGCCCGTCTGCGGCGGCGTGTTCTATCGCCTCGCGAACGCGGAGACCACGCGCTGCCTCGACGGCAAGAAGGCCGAACAGTGCTACGCGGCGAGCGCGGACTGGTCGCGCCTCGGCCTCGGTGACGTCGGCATGGCGAAGGTCAACGACGCGCTCAACAAGGACGCGTTCGGTCCGGGCACGACGCTGCTCGTTCGCGCGATCGTCGGCACGAAGGACTGGGGCAACGGCCTCGGCAAGTTCGCGAACCTCCGCGCGAGCGAAGCGTGGATCGCGCAAGGTCCGAACGAGGCCACTGGCCCGCTCGCGAAGATCGAAGACAGCGGCGTGCGTTGCATCGCGGCGCCGTGCGCATCGCTGCGCGAGAAGAAGCTCAACTCGGCGGTCAGCGTCGACATCGCGGATCTTGGCTGGGACAAGTCGGGCGCGCGTGACGAGCAGGTCGGCGAGGCGCTCGACCGCATGCACACCGACGGCCTCATCGTCGCCGGTTATCGCTACACCGTCTCCGGGCCCGCGGGCACCGCGAAGGCGCGCAGCGTGACGCAGTTCTACCTGCGCGCGACCGACGCCGCGGCCGAGAAGACCTGCTTCGTCGGCGGCTGCTCGGGTCAGATCTGCAGCGAGACCGAAGGCGTGATCTCGACGTGCGAGTGGAAGCCGGAGTACGCGTGCTACCACTCGGCGATGTGCGAAGTGCAGGCGGACGGCAACTGCGGTTGGACGCAGACCGCCGAGCTGCAGGCGTGCCTCGCTAATCCCTGACCGGGAGGCCCGCGCTGCCAAACAGCGTGTACTGCCACGTCGCGATCAGCTGCTTGGTGTCGCGATCGTCGGGATGAAAGCTCGGCCGGAAGTACGCCAGGTACGCCGGCGTGAGCCGTGACAGGAAGCCAGGATAGATGAACATGTTGGTGAAGCCCTTCACCCACCGCCACGGCTTCCACAGGATCTTGCGCGTCGCCATCAGGCGCGCGTGCACGAGTCCCTGAACGGCGAAGAAGACCACCGTCGTCAGCAGCATGATCGCGACGCGACGGATGTACCCGCCGCCGGCCGCTTTGTAGACGTCGAATGCGACAGCCTTGTGCTCGCTCTCTTCGAGCGCGTGCCATAGCCAGAGCGGCTGGACGTCCGCGTGCATGCGATCGCGCATGCGCGGATCCTTCAGCAGCGCCTCCGCCATCATCGCGGTGAAGTGCTCGAGCGCGGTCGTCACCGCGAGCTGCGACATCGGCGACAGCACGACGCGCACGCGCTTCAGGAACCACTTCAGCCTCGCGTCGACGCGCGGCGCTTCGGCGAAGCCGTGACCAACGAGCAGATCGTTGAACGCGCGGTGCTCGCGGCCGTGCATCGCTTCCTGGCCGATGAAGCCGGCGATGTCGCGCTGCAGTTGCGGATCGGTGATGCGATCCTTCTGCTGCTTCACCGATTCGACAAAGAACCGCTCGCCTTCCGGGAACAGCAGCGAAAGCGCGTTCAAGAACGTCGTCTCGTACGCATCGTCAGCGCACCAGTCACGCG